>NZ_DAOLKE010000043.1:0-12013 GCF_035331805.1 Plasticicumulans sp.
GCAGCGCCTGCGGGCGGCCGTCGAGGGCCTGCGCGGCGAGGCGCTCGCCGAGCGCGCCGTGGCCGCCGGGGAAGCTGTAGTTGTCGCCGCCGATCGCCGACAGCAGCCACAGCGCCGTCCAGGCCGAGACCTGGCTGCCGTCCTCGCCGATGCGCACGGCGAGCAGGCCGTCGAGCAGTTTCTTCAGCGATTCCGGCCAGCCGCGGCGGGCGATGTGTTCGTGCAGCGTGATGGCGTCGAGCGCGCGGATCTCCGGGCGGTTGTCGCTGCGCGGGAAGAAGATGCCGGTCGCCGGATCGCGGTAGCCGGCGAGTTCGTCGGCCGCGGCGCGGAAGGCCGCGCGCTCGGCCGCCGGCAGCGGCAGTGCATCGATGCCGGCACCGAGCGGCTCCTCGCAGAGCTGCCCGCCGATGCGCCACGCCAGACCCGGCACCGGCAGCGGCCGGAACGCGACACCGAGCGCGTTCAGGCGCGACGTGAACGGCGCGATCGGCCCCTGGCTGACCAGCGCGCCGAGCGGGCACCAGACGCCGCGGATGCGGCGGCGGCGCGAATGACCGCCGGTTTCGGCTTCCTTTTCGAGCAGCAGCGCATCGGTGCCGGCCGGCAGCTCCGAGAGCGCCGTCAGCCCGGAAATGCCGCCGCCGACGATGACGACCGCGTGCTCGGCCTCGGGCTGTGCGCGCCGCGGCAGGGCCTCGCCGTCACGCACGCGGTGCACGACGGCGTTGTGGTCGATCTCGTCCCAGGCCTCGGGCAGCGCCGGTTCCGGCAGCGTTTCGGGCAGGCCGTCGGCCCGCACGCGAAACGCCAGCCCGGCCCCGAGCGCGAGCGCGCCGGCGAGGAAGCCGCGGCGGTTCATGCGCGCGCCGCCGACAGCTCGGCGCGCACGAGCACGGCGTCGCCGGCATCGATGTCGCGCAGTTCGTAGCGCAGCTCCAGCCAGCCCTCGTCGCGCAGGCGCAGCGGCACGAGCCGGGCGCTGACGGTCATGCCGGGCACGACCGGCGCGGCGAACTTGCAGCGCCCGACCCGGCGCAGCCGCCACGGGCCGCCGTCGAGGCGATCGAGCAGGCGCTGCGCGAACGCGAGCTGCATGACGCCGGGCAGGATCGGCGCGCCCGGGAAGTGGCCGGCGAACAGCGGCTGCGCGGCATCGATCCGGATCGTGTCGGCGAGCGTGTCCGGCAGCGGTTCCGGGAGCGGGGCGGCAGAGGCCGGGGCGGACAGGACGGGTTCAGACATGGCCGTTCACTCCTGCTGCATCACCGACAGCGCGCCGTGCGCGAGCACGCCGCCGTCGCGGTGGATCGAGAAATCGAAGCGGTGCATGGCACCGACGCTGCCGGCGAGCACGATCTCGACCGTGTACGGCGCGCAGCCCGGCTCGGCTGTTGCGTACTCGACGCGGTCGATCGCGAGCAGCAGGTGCCGGCCGCCGGAGGCGGCTTCGGCCGGCTGCGCGGCGCCGAGCACGAGGCCGCAGACCTGCGCGGCGCTCTCGACCAGCAGCGCCGGCACCAGATCGCGCGTGCAGAGGCCGTCCCACTGCGGCGCATCGGCGTCGAGCCGGACCTCGCCGCGGCCGCGGCGGCCGGGCTCGTCGATGACGACGCGCCCCGGCAGCAGGAAGGGCGGGCGGTGCGGCAGGCGGGCGCGGATGTCGGCGGCGCCGAATTCGAGCGGCGCGCGGCACTCGGCGATGGCGCTCATGCGGCCTCCCGGTCGCGGCCGGTCGCGGCCGCTTCGACGACGATCGCGACGGTGTTGCCGCCGACGCCGGTGCCGAGGTGCAGGCAGCGGCGCGGCGCAGCGCAGTCGGCGGCGAGCAGCGGCGCGACCTCGGGCAGATAGTCACCGGCCGGCATCGCCGGCAGCGCACCGAGGCGCGCCGCGTGCAGGCCGAGCAGCAGGCGCTGGATGCCGGAGGCCGCGTACTCGCCGGTCCAGGCCTTCAGTGCGCGCAGCGGCGTGCCGTGCGCCGCGAACAGCGACGCGAGCCCGGCGGCCTCGGCGGCATCGCGCGTCGGCGAGCCGCAGGCCGAGGCCGAGCACCAGTCGATCTGGCCGGGCGTGAGCCGGGCGCGCCCGAGCGCTTCGGTGGCGGCGGTCGCGATCAGCGCCGGATCGGGGTTGTGCGCGAACGGCGTCGAGGCGCCGTTGGCGAAGCCGAAGCCGAGCAGCCGGCCGAGGATGGTCGCGCCGCGCGCCCGCGCCGTGCTCTCGCGCTCCAGCAGCAGCGCCGCCGCGCCTTCGCCGGGCGCGAAACCGTGGCGCTCGCGCCCGAACGGCAGCGGCGAGCGCGTGGTGTCGCGTTCGAGCAGGCCGAGCGCGTCGAAGCCGTCGAACAGCGCCGGCGACAGCTCGTCGGCCCCGATCGCGAGGATCTGCTCGCACTGGCCGCGCGCGAGCAGCGTCGCCGCGTAATACAGCGCGTGCTCGCCGCTCGCATCGACGCCGGTGACGGTCGAGTTCGGGCCGAGCACCTGCAGCTCGATCGCGAGCAGCCCGGCCGTGGCGTTGTAGACCGTGGTCGGGAAGTGGATCGGGCTCAGCGTGCGGATGCCGTCGCGCACGAGCTTCTTCTGATGCTCGACGACGCTGCGGTAGCCGGCGAAGCCCGAGCCGACCACGGCGCCGCAGCCCAGGCGGCCTGCCTCGTCGAGCCCGGCCATGGCCAGCGCCTGCGTGGCGGCGCCGATCGCGAACACGTTCAGCGGGTCCATGCGCCGCAGCTTGGCCTTGGCGACGTAATCGGTCGGCGTGAACTCGCGCACCAGCGCCGCACGCGCCGGCCGCGTGAAGCTCTCGACCGTCGCGATGCCGCTGCCGCCGGCGGCGATGCTCGCGAGCGCCGCCGCGGCGTCGCAGCCGAGCGCGCTGACCAGACCGGTGCCGGTGATGACGACCGGATCGTCGGGGTCACTGAGGGTCGCGCCGTTGCCGGCGGGCAATGCAGTCGGGGCGTTCATGCGGTGGCCACTCCCGTGGATGCGATGAGGTCGGAATCGGCCGCGAGCACGCGGCCGCTGCGCGGCGAGAACCAGTCGCCGTGACCGGGCACGACGCAGTCGGCCCGGCCGGCGCGCTCGCGCGAGGCGATGAGCGCCGCGCGCTCGTGGACGATCAGGTGATGCGAGACATCCGGCGCCTGCCAGTCGGCGAGCGACAGCACGGCGTCGCCGGCGATCAGCACCGTGCCGTGCGCGGTCGTCACCTCCAGGCCGAGCTGGCCGGGGCAGTGACCGGGCAGCGCCACGGTGCGCGTGTGCGCGCTCGGCCGGGCGTCCGGACCGAGTTCGACCAGGCGATCGGCGTACGGCAGCCGCGCGAAGTCGTAGCGCGCGTCGCGGGCGAGGCGCACGAACTCGCGCAGGAACACCGGCGCGATGCGTTCGTGGGTTTCGAGCAGCCGGGCGCGGTAGGCGTCGAGGTCGGCGGCGAGCGGCGTCAGCGCGTCGATGAAGGCGCGCTCGGCCGCCGGGATGCAGACCCGGCGCACGCCCGGCGGGATGGCCGCCGGCGTGTAGTGATCGAAGTGCAGGTGCGTGAAGTACACCGTGTCGATGTCGGCCGGCGTCAGCCCGTGCGGCTGCAGGGCCGCGGCCAGCTCGGCGAGGCTCTGGAACGGGCCGGGGTCGACGACGATGCGCGAGTCACCGTCGACGACCAGCGTCGCGCCGGCGCGCAGCGTCAGGCGGGTGCCGAGCGCCAGCCCGAGCACGCGGGCGCCGGCGGCCGGGGCGCGATGCGCAGCCTTAGCCACAGAGCCCCCCGTCGATCACCAGCGTCTGGCCGGTCACGTAGCTCGCGGCCGGCGAGGCGAGGAAGGCGACGACGGCGCCGACTTCCTCCGGCTTGCCGGCACGGCCCATCGGCACGCGCGACAGTGCCGCATCGAGCTGGCGCGGATTCATCTCCGTGAGCATCTCGGTCTCGATGAAGCCCGGCGCGACGGCGTTGACGCGGATGCCGTAGCGCGCCAGCTCCTGCGCGTTCGAGCGCGTCAGCGCGATCAGCCCGCCCTTCGAGGCCGCGTAGTTGGCCTGGCCCGGCGTGCCGATGACGCCGCTGACCGAGGCGACGTTGACGATGGTGCCGGCGCGCGCCCGCATCATGTCGCGCACGACGGCGCGCGTGACCAGGAAGGCGCCGCGCAGGTTGGTGTCGAGCACGGCGTCCCAGGCGGTCTCCGGCATCATCGCCAGGAAGCCGTCGCGCAGCAGGCCGGCGTTGTTGACCAGCACCGCGACCGGCGCGCCGAAGTGCGTGCGCACCGCGGCGACCATGGCATCGACCTGCTGCGGATCGGCGACATCGGCCGCGAAGGCCGCGGCCTCGCCGCCGGCGGCCGTGATCCCGGCGACCAGCGATTCGGCCTCGTCGGCGCGGCTGCGGTAGTTGACGGCGACGCGGTGGCCGCTGGCGGCGAGCGCCGTGGCAATGGCGCGGCCGATGCCGCGCGAGGCGCCGGTGACGAGCGCCACCGGGGCGGGGGCGGAAGCGGGAACGGGAGCGGCGGCGGTGTTCATGCGGCCTCCGCGCGGCGGAAGATCAGCGAGGCGTTGTTGCCGCCGAAGGCGAGCGAGTTGGACATCGCGTACTCCATGTCGAGGTTGCGCGCGACGTTCGGGACGACGTCGAGGTCGCACGCGGGGTCGGGGGTTTCGTAGTTCAGCGTCGGCGGCGCGAACTGGCCGGCCAGCGACAGCACGGTCGCCGCGGCCTCGATGGCACCGGCGGCCGAGAGCGTGTGGCCGATCATCGGCTTGATCGAACTGAGGCAGAGGCGGTCGGCGTGGGCGCCGAAGGTGCGCCGGATCGCGGCGGTCTCGGAGGCATCGTTGAGCGCCGTGCCGGTGCCGTGGGCGTTGATGTAGGCGATCGCCTCGGGCGCGAGACCGCCGAGGCGCAGCGCCGTGCGCATCGCCCGCGCCATGCCGTCGCCTTCCGGCGAGGGCGCGGTGATGTGGTTGCCGTCGGCGGCCAGTCCGTAGCTGACGAACTCGGCGAACACGTGCGCACCGCGCGCCTTCGCCCGCTCCAGCGGTTCGAGCACCAGCACCGCCGCCGCCTCGCCGATGACGATGCCGTCCCGGTTGAGGTCGAACGGCCGGTTGATGGTCGGCGACAGCGCGCCGAGGGCGTTGAAGCCCGACAGCGTCACGTAGGACAGCGCCTCCATGCCGCCGACCAGCATCACGTCGGCGTGGCCCTCGCGCAGCAGGTCGGCGCCGTAGCCGACCGCCGCGGCGCCCGAGGAGCACGCGGTCATGATGCTGGAGCGCGGGCCGCGCAGGCCGTAGTGCGCGGCGACCGCGCCGCCGGCGTTGTCCGGCGACAGCGGCAGCAGCGTCGAGGGCCGCAGCGGCCGTTCGGCGAGCGCCGAGAACACGTAGTTCTCGACGTTCTCGACGCTGCCGCCGCTGCCGAACACCACGCCGATGCGCAGGCTGCGGCGCGCTTCGGCGTCGAGCCCGGCACGCCCGAGCGCCTCGGCGGTCGCCGCCAGCGCGTACTGGTCGACGGTCGACAGGTGACGGCGCTCGAAGCGTCCGGCGGCGGCCGGCGGCGTGAAGTCGCGCACGCGACCGATCCGGTGCGAGCCGTAGCCTTCCGTGTCGTGCCAGTCGTTGGGACCGACGCCGGAGCGCCCGAGGCGCAGGGCGGCCTCGAACAGCTCCGTGTCATTGCCGATCGGCGAGACGATGCCGATGCCGGTGATCGCGATGCGCTGCATGGGCGTGGACTCCGTGGCGGGGGCGGGCAGAGGGCGGCGGGAACTCAGGCCGCGGCCTTCATCTGCTCGCCGATGTAGGCGGCGAGCGTGTTCAGCGTGCTGAAGTGCACCTTCACGTCGTCATCGGCCCGGATCGCGACGCCGAACTTCTGCTCGACGCCGAGCACGATGTCGATCACGTCGACGGAATCGAGGCCCCAGCCGTCATCGGAGAACAGCTTGTCGTCGTCACCGGCATCGACGCCGGCCACGTCGAGGTTCAGGCGCTCGGCAAAGATTTCCTTCAGGCCGGTCTTGATGTTGTCGAGGTTCATGGCGGACTCCTGCAATTGCACTTGGGCGGTGGTGGGGACGGGTCAGTAGGTTTCGGTTTCGAAGCGGTCGAGCAGGCGGCGCACCGGGGCGACGCCGCGCAGACCGCGGATCAGGCGCCGCCAGGGCAGCGGCGCCAGCAGGCGGGCGAGCCGCGGGGAGACCGTCTGCACGGTCCGCGGCACGATCGCGTGCTCGGGGCAGGTCTGCGAGCAGAGCCCGCAGCCGATGCATTCATGGGTGATGGCGACCTTGCGCGGGCCGCCGGCGGCCGAGGCCGCGAGCTGCACGATCGCCGGGCAGTCGACCTTCAGGCAGTCGCCGCAGCCGCTGCAGGCGTCGGTGCGCACCGTGTAGCGGTAGTTGGTCGGGCCCTTGCGCGGCAGGCTCTGCACGCAGTCGCCCTTGAGCACGACCACCGACAGCGCATCGGTGGCGAGCGCGGCATCGAGTGCGGCATCGAGTTCGCCGAGATCGAGCGCATCGACGACGCGCACGTCCGGCACGCCGAGCGCGCCGAGCAGCGTGCGCCAGCCCTCGGCGTCGCGGGCATGGGCGGTCTGCTGGTGGCCGGTCATCGCCGAGCCGGCGTTGTCGAGCACCAGCACCGTGCCCGGCAGGCCGTTGTGCACCGCGCTCAGGATCGCCGGCAGGCCGGAGTGGAAGAAGGTCGAGTCGCCGAGCACCGCGATCGTGCGCTGCGCGGCGTCGGGGCCGAGCGCGGCCAGATAGCCCTGCAGCACGCTGATGCTCGCGCCCATGCAGAGATTCGCGTGCAGCGCGCCGTAGGGCTGGATCGCGCCGAGCGTGTTGCAGCCGATGTCGCCGACCACGTACAGGTCGCGCTTCGCGAGCAGCGAGAAGATGCCGCGGTGCGAGCAGCCGGCGCAGAAGCCGGGCGTGCGCGGCGCGAGGATCGGGATGTGCCGGCGGCGCTGCTCGGCGGCATCGATCAGCGGCTGCACCAGCGCGTTGACGACCGGCGCCTCGTCGCTGAGCAGCTGCTTCGGGCCGAAGCTGCCGACGCCGTCGTAATGACTGCGGCGGGCGACCGGCAGGCCGAGCGCGCGGATCGCATCCTCCAGGTAGTGCGAGCTTTCCTCGACCACCAGCAGGCGCTCGCAGTGCTGCGCGAAGGCGCGGATCGGTGCTTCCGGCAGCGGATGCACGAGGCCGAGCGTCAGCACCGGCACGGTGTCGGCACAGAGTTCCCGCACCGCCGCGGCCGGGAAGCCGGCGCAGACGATGCCGACCGGGTGGCGCGTGCCGGCCGCAGCCGCCGGCGGCAGCGAGGTCTCGCAGAACCAGCGCGCGGCGGGACTGGCGCCGAGCGCCGACAGCCGCTCGATCAGCGCCGTGTGCCGCGCCGGCACGAAGGCCGGCAGCAGCAGGTACTTCTGGATCGGCCGCGCATGGCCGGCGGCGGCCGGCACCGGCCAGCGCGCCCCGGCGACCGCGCCGGTCGAGCCGTAGGCGATCGGCGTGGTCACGCGCACGATCACCGGCAGGTCGTGGCGGGCGCTGATCTCGAAGGCGAGGCGCGTGAACACCAGCGCCTCGGCCACCGACGAGGGCTCCAGCACCGGCACGCCGGCGGCCTTGGCGACCAGGCGCGTGTCCTGCTCGTTCTGCGAGGACGAGGCGCCCGGATCGTCGCCGACGACGATGACCAGCGCACCGCGCACGCCGGTGTACGGCGCGTTGTAGAGCGGGTCGGCGGCGACGTTGAGGCCGACGTGCTTCATGACCACCAGCGCACGCGCACCGGACCAGGCGGCACCGAGGGCGGTTTCCAGCGCGATCTTCTCGTTCGCCGCCCACTGGCGGCGGATCTCCGGGTAGCCGGCCGTGGCATCGAGCACGCCGGTCACCGGCGAACCCGGATAGCCGGCCGCGAAGCTGGCGCCGCCTTCCCAGGCGCCGCGGGCGATGGCCGTGCAGCCGTCGAGCAGGGCACTCATGCGGGACTCCCGGCGCGCCGGATGCGGCGCGCGCTGTCGGTGGAAAGCACGGTGAGCGAACCCGGCACGATCCAGCGCGCGGCCTGCGCGAGGATGCGGTTCGGGCCGAGTTCGACGAAGGTGTCGTGACCGTCGGCGGCGAGCCGCCCGATCAGCGCGTCCCAGCGCACGCGCAGCTGCGGCTGCGTGATCAGCGTCGCGCGCACGGCTTCGGCATCCATGAGCCGCGTGGCGTCGAGGTGCGACCAGAGCGGGCGCTGCGGCGCACGCGGCTGCAGGCCGCTCGCGGCGAGCCAGTGCGCGACCTCGACACACACCGGCGCCATGCGCACCGAGTGGAAGGGGCAGCACGAACCGAGCGGGCCGTGGCGCACGAGGCGCCCGGCGAGGGCTGCGCACAGGGCTTCGAGCACCGCCGGCGCGCCGTAGACGACGATCTGGCAGGGGCCGTTGACGGCGAGCAGCTCCACTCCCCAAGCCGCGGCGAGCGCCGGACCGTCGAGCGTGTCGCGGGCGGTCAGCACGTACACGCAGTCGCGGTCGTGCTCGAAGCGCGCCCAGGCCCGCTCGAACACCGCGCCGATCCACGCGAACGAGGCGTCGGCATCGAGCGCACCGGCGGCGACCGCCGCGGCGTAGAAGCCGAGGCTGTGGCCGCAGACCGCGGCCTGCGGATACGCCGCGCCGTGGCGCTCCCAGGCGAGCAGGTTCACGGCGTGGATCGCCATCTGCCGGGCCAGCTCGCGTGCGCGCGGGTCGGCCGGCGGCGTGTCGGTCAGCGGCACGCCGAGGCGCTCGCGCCAGTCGGCGAGGCGTTCGGCGGCCTGCGGGTCCTCGGCGCACTGGCGCGCGAGCAGTTCCGGATATTCGGAACCGAGGCCGGGAAACATCAGCACGACGGACATCGCGGGCGCTCCGGGGCTCAGGCCGCAACGGCCGGCGTGACGACGGCCGTCGCCGCGTGCTGGCGGTGACCGCCGTTCAGCCAGCCGAGCAGGCCGGCGCGCACGGCGGCCGCGTGGCCGGTGTTGGCGAGCAGCGTCGCGGCACCGCGGGCGTGGCCGGTCGAGACATGGTGTTCGGCTTCGGCGACCGTGAGCCCGAGCAGCGCCGCGAAGGCTCCGAAGAACAGCGCCGTGCCGTGCGCGCCGTTGAGCTGGTGGCGGCCGAGTTCGCGCGTCACCGGCAGCTGCAGCACGTAGCCGGCGTGCTGGTCGAGGGTGCTGCGCACCACGGCGTGGCTCGGCAGCGGCGCGCCGCTGTAACCGGCGATGGTCTCGACGCGGCAGTCGGCGAGCAGCACCAGCGTCTGCGGGCCGATGCGATCGAGCTGGCGCAGGCTCTCGGATTCCTCCAGCGCGATCAGCACGTCGTACGGCGAACCGCACCAGCCGGCGCAGCGCACGCCGCGCCCGGCGCGCAGCAGGTTGGTCACCGAGGCGCGGCGGCGGGCGACGCCGAGCTGGTCGATCGCGCAGACCTCGCCGTGGCTCGTGCGCAGCAGTTCCGCGAGCCGCGCGTTCAGCGTCGTCGCGCCGAGGCCGCCGAGGCCGGCAACGCATACGGACAGGGAGCTGCGCGGGCCATGCGCGGACGGCTGGTGCAGGACCGGTCCGGCGGGCAGGTCGGCGTGGGGACGCTGACGGCCGGCGTGCAGGGCTTCGGTGCGGGCGGCGGGTGCGTGCATGCGATCAACCTGCGTCTGGAGGAGTGAGAAGATAAATTTCCGGTAATTCCGGAAAAGGCATTCCGGAACAACTTGATGGAACGGAAATCTACGGACCTGCTGGTTATCCGTCATTACGACGGGCATCGTATTTTGGAGACGCAAGCAGTGCTTACCACCGCAAATTTTTAGCTTTTTCCCCGTACGGCGGATGCTGTACTCAAATCAATGGATTCAAGCGCTTGCGTTTCTTGCTGTGCGATTGCCCGGCTGTGAGTCCGGTTTTCATTCAAACTTCGTCATCTGCGCGTCGGGTTGCATGACTGCCGAAAGTCCGCCCCACGTGGGGCGACGGGCGCTGCATCGATGCGCCGCCGGCGGTCCCGGGGCCGGTTCCGGCTTCCGCGACGCCGCGCCGGTCATGCAGGCCATGCAGATATCCGATGAGACGGACAGGCGCCGTGATCTCTGCAGATGCACGCTGCGTCTGCAGCCGGCAGAATCCGCGGCCCCGGGCGCCCGGCGCCCGCAGCCGGTCCTGCCCGTCCATGTCTGCCGATCACCGCCGCCGCAGCGGCCTTCTGCTCGTGCTTGCCGCTGCTGCCGGCTTCGGACTGATGGCGGTGTTCGCGCGCAGCGCCTACGCCGCCGGCGTGAATCCGCCGACGCTGCTGGCGCTGCGCTTCACGCTGGCGGCGCTGCTGCTGGTCGCGATCGTGCAGGCGCGCGCCCGGCCGTGGCCGCGCGGCCGCGCGCTCATCGGGCTGATCGCGATGGGCGGGGGCTTCTACACGCTGATCGCGCAGTGCTACTTCGTGGCGCTGACGCAGGCGAGTGCCGCGCTGGTGGCGCTGGTGCTGTACACGTTTCCGGTGCTGGTCATGGCGATCAACGTCGCCTGCTTCGGCGAGCGCCTGACGGTGGCGAAGTGCGGCGCGGCGCTGCTCGCGATGGCGGGGCTCGCGCTGACCATCGGCGGCGAGCTGCACGGCAGCGCCGGCGGCATCGCGCTGGCGCTGGTGGCCGCAGCCGGCTACGCCGCCTACATCCTGATCGGTGACCGCGTCGCGCGCGGCGTCGATCCGCTCTGCGGCGGCGCGGTCGTGATCGCGGCCAGCGCCGTCACCAGCGCACTGCTGGCGCTGGCCGAGGGCGTGACTCTGCCGCAGACTGGCGGCGGCTGGCTGGCCGTGACCGGCATCGCGCTGGTCTCGACCGTGTTCGCGATGACCGCGTTTCTCGAAGGGCTGTCGCGCGTCGGCTCGACCACTGCGGCGATGGCCTCGACCTTCGAGCCCGTGGTCACGGTCGCCAGCGCCGCGTGGCTGCTCGGGGAAACCGTCAGCCCCGCCCGGCTCGCCGGCGGCGGGCTGATCCTCGCCGCCGTCGTGCTGCTCGCGCGTGCCCCGCATCGCCCATGACGGGCAGCACGCCGGCTCACATCCATATAAAGGAGTCACGCATGACGATGCGCCCCCGACGATCCGTGCTCTACATGCCCGGTTCCAATGCCCGCGCCCTCGACAAGGCGCGCAGCCTCGATGTCGACGCCCTGATCCTCGATCTGGAGGATTCGGTCGCCCCCGAGGCCAAGGGACTCGGCCGCGAGCAGATCGCCGCCGCCCTGACCGAGGGTGGCTACGGGCACCGCGAGGTCGTCGTGCGCGTCAACGCGCTGTCCACGCCCTGGGGCCACGATGACGTGCGCGCCCTCGCAAAGCTCGGCGCCGACGCCTTCCTGTTCCCGAAGATCGATTCGCCGGCGCAGGTGATCGAGGCCGTCACCGCGCTCGATGCCGCCGGTGCCCCGTCCGGGACCGGCGTCTGGATCATGGCCGAGACGCCGCTCGGCATCCTCAACATCGCCGCGATCGCCGCCTGCTCGCCGCGGCTGCGGTGCATCGTCCTCGGCACCTCGGACCTCGCCAAGGACTTGCGCGCCCGCCACAGCCCCGGGCGCATCGCCTTCGTGACCTCGCTCGGTCTCTGCGTGCTCGCCGCCCGCGCCAGCGGCCTCGACGCGCTCGACGGCGTGCACCTCGACCTCGACGACGAGGCCGGCCTCGCCGCGGTCTGCGAGCAGGGCCGCGACATGGGCTTCGACGGCAAGACGCTGATCCACCCCAGGCAGATCGCCGCCGCCAACCGCGCCTTCGCGCCGTCCGCGGCCGAGATCGGCGAAGCCCGCGCCATCATCCACGGCTGGACCCAGGCCGCTGCCGAGGGCAAGGGCGTCTGCCGCGTCAACGGCAAGCTGGTCGAGCACCTGCACGTGATCGAGGCGACGCGCATCGTCGCGCTCGCCGAGGCGATTGCGGCGCGTGATGCGCTGGC
>NZ_DAOLKE010000043.1:12113-17331 GCF_035331805.1 Plasticicumulans sp.
AGGCGACGCGCATCGTCGCGCTCGCCGAGGCGATTGCGGCGCGTGATGCGCTGGCGGCGAACGACGCGCAGGGTGCGGACGAAACCGTGCCGTGAACGGCGGGCTCAGCGGTAGACGTCGCGCCGATGACCGATGTGGACGACGAGGATGTGCAGGGTGTCGTCCTGCAGGCGGGCGATGATCCGGTAATCGCCGACCCGGTAGCGCCAGAGACCCTCGAAGCGCGCTCCCTGCAGGGCAGCGCCCAGGCTGCGCGGATCGTCGAGCGGTGCAAGGCGCTGGTGCAGGAAGCTCAGGAGGCGGCGTGCGACGGGCGGATCGAGCTGTTTCAGCGCCCTGAGAGCCGCCGGCGCCAGTTCAATCTTCCAGGCCAAACGCTTTCACCACGTCTTCGAGCGGGACCGGCTGGCCGTGACCGGCTTCGATCTCGGCCAGGGCGGCCTCGGCCGCCGCGATGTCTTCCAGATCGTCGAGCAGCTTCAGCACCGCCTCCCGGACCAGGGCTCCGGCGCTCTGGCCGTGCTCGCTGGCCAGCGCTTCCAGCCGGGCTTCGAGTTCGGCCGGCAGTTCGATCGTCAGCATCGTGTACCTCCGGGTCAGCGGCCGGGCGGCGTTCGTGCCGGGATGGCAAGACCCCGGCGCCCATGCGCGGGAAACCGGGCTGACTATATCCCCGTCCGGGCCCTGCGTGCGGAGGGTGGAGGCAGCACGACACCCCCCGCGCAGCGCCTGCCGGAGGTCACTGTGCAGGCATCCGCCGTCTGCGCTCAGCCCCGGTCCGTCAGCCGGTAGCGCTCGGCCGGACTCGCGTTCGACAGATGGCCGAGCATCGACTGGCGCGCGGCTTCCCAGGCCGTGTACTCGGATTCGTCCATCAGCGAGGGCAGCGTCGCGAACTCGCCGCGATCCAGTCCGATCAGCGCGGCATCGACCAGATCGGAGGCCGACATCACCCAGGCTTCCGGCAGATGCTCGACCGGCAGGCCGGCGATGTCCCAGAAGCGGGTGGCGGTCGCCCCCGGCAGCACCACCTGCACGCGCACGCCGTGCGCGGCCAGCTCCTTGTGCAGCGACTGGCTGAGGGCCAGCACGTAGGCCTTGGTCGCGCCGTAGACGCCGTTCAGCAGCTCCGGCCCGATCGCGACGATCGAGGCGATGTTGATGATCGTGCCGCCGCCGCGCGCGACGAAGCCCGGCGCGATGGCCTGGGTCAGGCGGGTCAGCGCCGTGACGTTCACGTCGATCATCTGCGTCATGCTCGCCGGATCGGACTGCAGCAGCGGCGCGGTGCTGCCGAAGCCGGCGTTGTTGACCAGCAGCGTGATCGACTCGTCACTGCGCAGCACCGCCTCGACCGTCGTCACGCCGGCCGGCGTGCCGAGATCGGCGCTCACGGTGCGCACGTGCACGCCGTGGCGCGTGCGCAGCAGCCCGGCCAGCGCGTCGAGCCGTTCGACGTTGCGGGCGACGAGGATCAGGTCGTGGCCGCGGCCGGCGAGGCGCTCGGCATAGACGGCGCCGATGCCGGAGGAGGCGCCGGTGATGAGGGCAGTACCCGCTGGTGCGGACATGGTCGGAGGCTCCGGTGCTGCGCCGGTCCGGGAGCGGACGGCGTCGGCCCTCAGCATCCCGCGCCGCGCCGATGTCGCAAATGTCATATAAACATCGAAAACGGACATCGAGGTTGCGGCGATGCGCACGATCGGTTTTGTGCTGGCAGACGGTTTCCAGGTCATGTCGCTCGCGGCGCTGTCGGTGTTCGAGCTGGCGAACGCCAGCCTCGGCGACGCCGGCTACGCGCTGCACCTGCACTCGGCCGGCGGTGGCCCCGTGCGCAGCTCGCTCGGCTTCGGCATCGATACCCGGGCATTCGGGCCCGACAGCCCCGACACCATCATCGTCACCGGCGCGCTGGTGCCGGACCCGGCACCGGCGGGCGTGCTCGACTACCTGCGCGACACCGGCCGCGGCGCCCGGCGCATCGCCGGCATCTGCACCGGCGCCTTCGTGCTCGCCGAGGCCGGGCTGCTCGACGGCCGGCGCGCAACCACGCACTGGGCGCATGCCGCCGCGCTGCAGCAGCACTATCCGGCGATCCGCGTCGAGGCCGACCGCATCTTCTGCGCCGACCAGGGCGTGTGGACCTCGGCCGGCATGAGCGCCGGCATCGATCTGGCGCTGGCGCTGCTGGAGGACGACCACGGCCCCGCCCTCGCGAAGTCGGTCGCGCACAAGCTCGTCGTCTATCACCGCCGGGCCGGCGGCCAGTCGCAGTTCTCGACGCTGGTCGAGCTGGCGCCGAAATCCGACCGCATCCGTCAGGCGCTCGCCTGGGCCCGCGAACACCTCGCCGAGCCGCTGACGGTCGAGACCCTCGCCGCCGCCGTCCATCTGAGTCCGCGCCAGTTCAGCCGGGTGTTTCGCGAGGAGACCGGCCAGTCGCCGGCGAAGGCGGTCGAGCGCCTGCGCATCGAGGCGGCGCGCGCGATGATCGAGGACGGTCGCCACGGGCTGGCGGTCGTGGCACGCGCCACCGGCTTCGGCGACCGCGAGCGCCTGCGCCGGGCCTTCCTGCGCGGCTACGGCCAGCCGCCGCAGGCGCTGCGCCGGCGCAACCGGGACGCACAGCCGGCCTGAAATCCCGGCCGCTGCGGGTCCGGCCGCCCGCGCCTACAGCGGGGCGTGCGGATAGACGATCAGGTACAGCATGCCCGCGAACAGGTTGCCGAAGGCCGCGAGGTACAGCATGCCGAGGCCGGATTCGCGGATGCCGAGCATGCCGAGCGCACCACCGGTGAAGAAGGCGCCGAGCAGCCCGGCGAGCAGCACGAGCTTCCACGGATCGCGCACCCGGCGCTCGCGCACGAGGTGGCCGAGATGGATGCCGAAGTCGGTGACGACGCCACTGATGTGCGTGGTGCGCAGCGTCAGGCCGCGGTAGCTGCTCGCCATCGCGTTCTGCATGCCGCAGGCGGTCGCGGCCAGCGGCACCGCGATCAGGTAGCCGTACTGCGCGAGAAAGGTCGCGATCATCAGCAGCGTTCCCTGGATCAGCAGCGAATGTCCGTAGCGGCGGCCGGGGCGCAGGTTGCGGTTGCCGATGATGACGCCGGACAGGAAGGCGCCGATCAGGAAGCCGCCGACGATGCCGAGGAAGGCCTGCAGGTCATCGGCGTTGCCGTTGACGAGGTCGATGCCGATCTTCGAGACGCTGCCGCTCATGTGCGAGACCGGCAGGTGGAAGAAGCTCAGCATGATCGTGTTGACGAAGCCCGCCGAGCCGGCGAGCAGCATGCCGCCGGTGACGACCCAGTGCGGGGCGAGCGTCTCGGCGTCGGTGTCGGGGTGATCGGTGCTCATCGGCGAGGGTGGCGGTGGCGCGGCTCCGGAGTGACCCGGACAGTCGCAGAAGTCCGCGAGTGTAGGGACGGCGGCGGCGGGGACCAAGCCGGGAGTGGTCGGGGCGGTGGTGACGGGCATTCCCGGGAGCGCAGGCCGGCAGTCGGTGCCGGCTTCGGCCGGGCGCATCTCGCGACCTTCGCTGTCGACGTTCATGGGGTGGTTTTTGCACCACATTGATGCAATGTCCAGGTTTTTCACCCTGCAGCCGGCCTTTCGAAGCCCGAAAAGGTCGTTCCGAGCCTCCTCATCGAGGTTCTGAACGAGGTCGTCGCAGCAAAAAGCCTCGACGCCGGAGCAAAAAGCCTCGACGAGGAGGTTCCGAGCTTCGACGAAGTGGTTCGGAACGAGGTGTCTGCAGCTTTTTGGTGCAATATCGGCGCTAAATGCGTGCAGTCCGCAGCTTTTTGGTGCGGAAACCTCGTCCGGAGCTAGCTTGTCGAGGCTCTGAACAGGGTTGTCGCTGCAGCAAGCCTCGCCGGACCCATCCGTCATCCCGAGGCCGGAGTTCGCAGCCTCGACGGCGAAGCCCGGAGCTGCCGCGAGGCACCTCGCAGCGAAGCCGTGCAGGCCCGCGCACTCGGACGGGAGGCTCGGCGGGACAAGGACAGGGTTCGGGGAACGCTTCGACTCGCAGGCTGGGTTGACGAAGGAAACCCAGCACTCGATGCACGCGAGGACAACGAATTGGTTGCGCTGGTGATCAAGCTTTTGATTGCTGCTTTTTACTTTGCCAAAAGCCGGGTTTCGTTCCTCAAGCCAGCCTGCGCGTGCCGGTGAGTCTGCCGAAAAGAACCCGTGACCTTCCGTGGGCGACCGTGTGATGTCTTGTCCGGGAGCCGGATGCGGGAGACCCGCACGTCCGGTTCGATGAGCGGGGTGTGGAAACGGAGCTACGGCAAGACTGCCTGGGCACCGCCAGACGAAAGGGGCGGAAACAGGCAAGTCGAACCTGTCGCCACCGCGCCTCATCCCGACTCCACTTGCTCGCCCCGCGTTCGTGCCCATCATGGCAGGCGGAGCGACGCAGCAGCGTGCACACTGGCGGCACGCGCATCGGCTGCCGGTGGCAGCGGCATCTGACGGAGGCACTCGCATGAGCACGCTGGACGAACTGACCCGCATCGGGCGCGAACTGCCGGAATCCGCGCTGCGCGAGGTGCTGGACTTTGCCCGGTTCCTGCAAAACCGGAATGCCGGGTCGGCTTCGACGGAACGCGCTCAGCGACTGCTCGAGGCGCTGGAGGTGGCCGTGCGCCTCGATCCGTTCGCCGGCCTCGACGGTGTGCAATGGCAGCAGGCACAGCGTGCCGAGCGGCCGCTGCCGGGGCGGGATGCGTGATCCTCGCCGACAGCAATCTCCTGATCTACGCGATCCAGCCCGAGTACGGTGCGCTGCGCGTCTGGCTGGCGGCCAGCTTGCCGAAGGTCTCGGCGGTCAGCGTCGTGGAGGTACTGGGCTACCACCGGCTGAACGCAGCGGAACGGGCAGCCCTGGAAACGGTATTCGCGGCCCTCGACGTGCTGTATCCGGGACCGGAGACGGTGCGGCTTGCTGTCGGTTTGCGTCAGCAGCGACGCATGAGCCTCGGCGATGCGCTGATCGCGGCGACCGCGCTGGAATACGGATTGCGGTTGGCGACGCACAATCTCCGCGATTTCGACGGCATCGCCGGACTTGATGCCTACTCGCCGCTGGCCGGTTGATCCACGGCGTTCCTTCAACGCACCGCCACCTGCCCCCCCACCTCGCTTTCCTCCCCATCCGGGTCTTCCCGTCCCGGCACATGCACGCTCTTGACGAGCAATGTATAGAACG
>NZ_DAOLKE010000044.1:0-17286 GCF_035331805.1 Plasticicumulans sp.
TCTGGCGCCAGCTGCACCGTGGAGCGGCTGATGCGCCACCAGGGACTGCGCGGCGTCCGCCGTGGCAAGCGCGTACGCACGACGATCCCGGCCCCGAAGGCGGCCTGGCCGCAGGATCGGGTCCAGCGCCAGTTCAAGGCCGACCGACCCAACCCGCTCCGGGTCTCGGACTTCACCTGCGTCTCGACCTGGCAGGGCTGGCGGTATGTGGCCTTCGTGATCGACGTCAACGTGTTCGCCCGGCGCATCGTCGGCTGGCGGGTCAGTCGTTCGATGCACACCGACTTCGTGCTCGATGCCCGGGAGCAGGCCCTGCATGCGCGCCAGCACGCTCAAGACGATGCCCTGATCCACCACAGTCCGAGGCCGAGGCCAACTACCATCGCCAACTCGCCGAGCAGGCCGTGACGGTCTGACTCACACCAGCGGGCCTCCACGATTCCCGGGGCGGTTCACCACGGCCTCCCCAGCAGCAGATACACATTCTGCTGCCCGTCATCGCCGATGCCGTAGCTCAGGAAGGCCGGGCCGAGGAAGGAATCGATGCCGAACATCAGGCTGGCCGAGCTGTGGTCCTGCCCCTGATCGAGGATCGATTCCTGACGGGCGTTCTGCCACATGCGCCCGTATTCGAGCGTGCCGCCGAAGTAATACGGCATGCGTGCGACCTCGCCGAGGCGCTGCAGATAGGCCAGTCGCCCGAACAGCATGCGCTCGCCGCGCAGCTGCTCGGTGCGATAGCCGCTCAGGCGGCCGATGCCGCCGAGCACGAACTGCTCGTCGAACGGCAGGCTGCCGGAGACCGTATCGCCGTAGGAGAAGGTCGCGAGCAGCGTGCCCTTGCCGAAGGTCCAGGCCGTGGTCCAGTCGAGCTGCGTGCGCAGGTAATCCTGTTCGGCGCCGAAGCTGCCGAGCGAATCGGTGACTTCGAACAGGCCACGCGAGCCCTGGTGCGGGAAGTCGAGGCTGTCGAGCGTGTCGTAGGCCAGGCGCAGGCGCAGGCCGCCGTCGTCGCGGCTGACTTCCGGGAACAGCGTCAGGCCGACATCGACATCATCGCGGGTCGTGCCGCGGTAGGCACCGAAGCGCAGCTCGGCGCGATCGCCGAGCGTCATGCCGAAGTCGAGACCGGCGGTCAGCGTCTTCACGCGATAGCGCGCGACACGGTCATCGTTGACGAAGATCGACATGTCGCGGTTGCGGAATTCCGCCCACGGCGCCAGGTAGTACGCGCCGCCCGGCACCAGCGGCTGATAGAACTCGGTGCCGACCGACTGCGTCGAGCCGAACAGCAGATCGGTGCGCCACTCGGCCCCGAGCGGGTTGATCCACGTGGTCAGCGCCGAGGCACGCAGGCCGTAGGTGGCATCGCCGTTGGCCTCCGAGGACAGGCCGAGGCCGAAGCGCAGGTACGTCGGTCCCCAGGATTTCTCGACCGCATCGACGATCGCCAGATCCTTGCCGCCCTCGCGGCGCACGCGGTAGTCGATGCGCTCGAAGTCGCCGTAGCCGTACAGCTCGCCGACGTGACGTTCGAGCTCCTCGCGCCCGACCCCGGCACCCTTCGGCGGATTCAGCACGTCGCGGGCGACGGCCGGATTCACGCGCTCCAGCCCCTCGACGACGACCTCGTCGATCTGCGTGATCGGCGGGCGATGCTGCGTGCGCGCCGCCGACCACGCCGTCCAGCGCTCGGGTGCGATGCTGTAGCGGCGAAGCTGCGCGGCCGCGGCGCGCGTGGCGGCCTCGCCGGCGGCGATGGCTTCGCGCGCCTTGCTGAAGTCCGCCGAGCTGATGCCGTCGAGCTGCGGCAGCACCAGCACGTCGCGGCGCTTGTCGAGCTGGCCGAGGCTCGCCTGCACGTTCTGTTCGGTCAGGATGCTGATCATCTGCACCGTGACGCCGAGCAGCGACTGCAGGTCCTCGCGTGGCAGCAGCGGCGTGCCGAGGTTGACGGCGATGATCACGTCGACGCCCATCTGGCGCGCGATGTCGACCGGCAGGTTGCGGGTCAGGCCGCCGTCGACATACAGATGATTGTCGATCTCGACCGGCGCGAAGGCGCTCGGCACCGACATCGACGCGCGCATCGCCAGCGCCAGGTCGCCGCGGTCGAACACCTTCATCTGGCCGTTGACGAGATCGGTGGCCACGGCGCGAAACGGCACCGGCAGCGCATCGAAGCGTTCGATGTCCTCGGCGTTGCTGACGAGCTGGCGCAGGAAGATGCCGAGCTTCTGGCCGTTCACCGCACCCTTGGGCAGCTTGAACTGGCCGCCGCCGTAGCCGAGCGTGGCGTTGACCAGCGGCCGGCGGTCGTCCTGACGCCGGCGCATCGGCCGCTGCTCGCGCGGCGGATCGTCCTGGAACAGGTCGTTCCAGTCGATCTTCAGCACGCGCGCCTGCATCTCGTCGACGCCGAGGCCCGAAGCGTAGGCCCCGCCGACGATCGAGCCCATCGAGGTCGCCGTGATCGCATGCACCGGCACGTGCAGCTCTTCCAGCACGCGCAGCACGCCGATGTGCGCGAGTCCGCGCGCGCCGCCGCCGGAGAGCACCAGTCCGATGCGTGGTTCGGGGGCGGCGGCGGCGGGCAGGGATGCGCACAGCAGCGCGAGCAGGCAGCAGACGGCTCGGATCATCATCGGCGGAAACTCGAAGCGGAAGCGGGGACGGGGCAGCTTGCGGCCGCCCGGTTTCAGGGCTGCGACGATGCCGAAGCCGCGCCGGCGCTGGCAAGCGCCGGATTACGCCGGATTACAAAGCACCGAGATAGCGCAGCCCGGCCTGCGGCTGGCCGTCGGCATCGTGCTCGATGCCGAGCGACCAGCGCCCGAGCGTGGTGTCGACGCCGAGCGTCAGGCTCGCATGGGTGCCGGTATCGCCGAAATCCACGGCCAGGCCGGGCCGCAGACGACTGCCGCCGGACAGCGGCCAGTGGCTGTGCGCCTGCCAGGCGAGCCGGCCGATCATCAGTGCCGTCCGGCCGGCCCGGGCCAGCACCGGCTGCCAGAAGCCGTTGAATGCGTTCGCAGCCGGTGCGCGCTCGAAGGGCAGGTTCGGGAGCGCAGCGCTTGCCACCAGCACACCGCCGGTCAGCGTGCCGAACGCACCGGCATCGTGGCGCCGGGTCCAGTGTGCCCGCAGCGCCGGGCGGCTGCGCAGCGCGCTGCCGAGTTCAAGTCCGGCGCGCCAGCGCTGGTTGCCCGGCTCGTGCGTCAGGCGCAGCCGGGCAGCGGCACGGGCATCGAGCCGTTGCTCGCGGCCCTGCACGGCGGCTCCGAGTTCGAGTTGCGAGCGGGTGAACCAGCCGAAGCGCGGCGCCGGCAGCCGGCCGTGGAAACCGATCTCCCCTCCGCCGGCGAGGCTGCGATACCCGAAGCGCAGCGGCGCGGCCACGGCCGGCACGGACAGGGACGGGCGGGGATGCGGCACGGCGGTGACGTACTTCGGGCTGAACGCCGCGAGGGAGGCGGCCGGACTCGTCTGCGCCGGCATCAGCGGTGCCACGGTGACGCCGCCGACGTTCGACGCCTGATCTTCCCCGGCCGGGGCCAGTGCGCAGCCGCCGAGCGCCAGCATCAGTAGCGTCGCAGCGGCGCTTCGCGCGGCCGTCATCCGACCAGCCGCTGCGCCAGTGCCTGACCGAGGCGCACCGGCGCGCCGGCGCGGATCGAGGCGTCCAGGCCGACGGCGCCGGGCGCGAAGGCGAGGATCACGGTCGAGCCCATGTTGAAGCGCCCGAGTTCATCGCCCTTCGCCAGATGCACTGCGCCTTCGCCTTCGGCCGGATACTGCCAGCGGCGGATCGCGCCTCCGAGCGGCGGCGTGATCGTGCCGGCCCAGACGGTTTCCATCGACGCGACGTTGATCGCCCCGACCAGCACCAGCGCCATCGGGCCGGCGGCGGTGTCCCAGAGCGTCACGACGCGCTCGTTGCGCGCGAACAGACCGGGGATGCAGCGCGTGGTCAGCGGCGACACCGAGAACAGCCGGCCCGGCACGTGGATCATCGTGCGCAGGCGGCCGTCGACCGGCATGTGGATGCGGTGGTAATCGCGCGGACTGAGGTACAGCGTCGCGAAGCAGCCGCCGGCGAACGGCGCGCTGTCGGCAGGTTCGCCACCGAGCAGCGCCGTCAGCGAATAGTCATGACCCTTGGCCTGCAGCACGCGCTCGCCGGCGAGCGCACCGGCCTGGCTGACGGCACCATCGACCGGACAGCAGAGCCGGTCCTCGCCGGCGACGATCGGGCGGGCGCCGGCGGCCAGCGCGCGCGTGAAGAAGGCGTTGAAATGCTCGTAGGCCTCGGGATCGGGCTCGGCGGCCTCGGCCATGTTGACGCGGTAGGCGTCGATGAACCAGCGGATCAGCGGCTTGCGCAGCCACGGGGCGCGCACGCGCGTGATGCGGTGGGTCAGCGCCGTGATCGCGGCGGCCGGCAGCCAGTACTGCGGGCTGTTGCGCAGGCGCTCGGCGAGCGTCGGGGTTTCGTCGGTCATCGGGGTGGCGGATCCGGAGGCGGCGGGCGTTCAGGGACGGGCGGCGTAGCGGGCCTGCAGCGCCAGCAGTTCGGGCAGCAGGTGCTCGACCTCGTTCGGCGGCGAGAAGATCGCGTGCAGCCGGCCCTGCGGGTCGATCAGCGTCAGCGTCGAGGAATGATCGATCGTGTAGCCGGTGTCCGGCTGTCCCGGCGGACGCAGCGCGATGACGCCGAGCGGATTCATCAGCGCCGCGAGGTTGGCGGTGTCGCCGCTGGCGGCGTGGAAGCGCTTGCTGAAGAACTGCACGTACTCGCGCAGGCGCTGGACGGTGTCGCGCTCGGGATCGACCGTGATCAGCCAGTAGTCGGTGTCGCCGCCCCTGCCCTGCGCCGCCAGCCGCTTTTCGAGCTCGGCGAGCGTGGTCAGCTCGGTCGGGCAGACATCGGGGCAATACGTGTAGCCGAAGTAGATCAGCGTCCAGCGACCGCGGAAGCGTTCCGGTCCGAAGGGCGTGTCGTGTTCGTCGCGCAGCTGGAAGGCCGGCAGCGGCTGCGGTGGCGCGATCACGGTGCCGTGGATGCTCGGCAGCGGATCGGGCGGCGGGCCGATGAGACGATCACCGAGCAGGATGCCGGCGGCGAGGGCGGCAATGCCGGCGAAGGCAAGGAGCAGCGGGCGCGTGCGCATCATGTCGGGCATCACTCCGGAGGGCGGGCAGGCGCGGCGGCCGGGTCGGCAGGAAGCGGCGCAGTGTAGCGCATGGTCGTGCGCGTCCGGCCGGTGCCACGAGGCGGTGATATAGTCGCGGCCTTTTCCGCGGAGTGCGCAGCGATGACCGACCTCAGCCTGCAATCCCACCTGCATACCGTGCGCGATTTCATCCGCTGGAGTGCGAGCCGCATGACGGCCGAAGGCGTGTACTTCGGCCACGGGACCAGCAACGCGATCGACGAGGCGGCGGCGCTGGTGCTGCATGCGCTGCACCTGCCGCCGGACCTGCATGCCGCGTATTTCGACGCCAACCTCGTGCCCGACGAGAAGCGCGCGATCCTGAACCTGCTCGACCAGCGCGTCGGCCAGCGCATTCCGCTGCCGTACCTGACGCAGCGCGCCTGGTTCATGGGCCTGCCGTTCTTCGTCGACCGGCGCGTGCTGATTCCGCGCTCGCCGCTCGCCGAGCTGATCGAGCGCCAGTTCGCGCCCTGGGTGCAGGCTGAAAAAGTCTCGCGCATCCTCGATCTCTGCACCGGCAGCGGCTGCATCGGCATCGCCTGCGCGCATGCCTTTCCGGAGGCGGAGATCGATCTCGCCGACATCTCGACCGAGGCGCTCGATGTGGCGGCGATCAACGTCGCGGATCACGGCGTCGACGATCGCGTCGAGCTGATCCGCTCGGATCTGTTCTCGGCGCTGGCCGGGCGGCGCTACGGGCTGATCCTGAGCAACCCGCCCTATGTCGGCCACGACGAGATGACGGCGCTGCCGCCCGAATACGCGCACGAGCCGCGGCTTGCGCTCGAATCGGGCGAGGACGGCCTCGATGCGCCGCTCGCGATCCTGAAGCAGGCGCGCGAGTTCCTCGAAGACGACGGCGTGCTGGTGGTCGAGGTCGGCAACGCCCAGTGGGCGCTGCGCGAGCGCCTGCCGGAGCTGCCGTTCCTGTGGCTCGAATTCGATCGTGGCGGCGAGGGCGTGTTCCTGCTGAGCGCGGCCGAACTCGACGAGCACGCCGACGCGATCGCCGCGGCCTGAAAACACCCGCCGCCCGGCAGTGGATCAAGGCCGCCGGTCGCGCGCTGCGCCAGGCTGCGCCGCTTCACCCCGCACGAGCCTCTTTCCGGACCGACCGATGGAATCCCAGATCGTCATCGACGAGCGCCTGATCGCGAAGTACGACCGCGCCGGGCCGCGCTACACCTCCTACCCGACCGCGCCGCAGTTCCACGAGCGCTTCACGGCCGCTCACTACCGGGAGCTCGCGCTCGCGAGCAATGCCGGCGGCCGGCCGCTGTCGCTGTACTTCCACATCCCGTTCTGCGACACGGTCTGCTTCTACTGCGCCTGCAACAAGATCGTCACGAAGAACCGCCGCCGCGCCGGGCCGTATCTCGAACGGCTGCTGCGCGAGATCGAGCTGCAGGGCGCGCTGTTCGATCGCTCGCGCCCGGTCGTGCAGCTGCACTGGGGCGGCGGCACGCCGACCTTTTTATCCGAAGACGAGATGCGCACGCTGATGGAGGCGACGCGCGCGCACTTCACGCTGCTCGGTGATGAGCGCGGCGAGTACTCGATCGAGATCGATCCGCGCGAGGCCGACGCCGGCAAGATCGCGCTGCTGCGCCGGCTCGGCTTCAACCGCATCAGCATGGGCGTGCAGGACTTCGACCCGGCCGTGCAGCTTGCCGTCAACCGCATCCAGCCGAAGGCGGTGACGCTCGCGGCGATCGACGCGGCGCGCGCCGAGGGTTTCCGCTCGATCAGCCTCGATCTGATCTACGGCCTGCCGCTGCAGACGGTCACGAGCTTCGCGCGCACGCTCGACGAGATCCTCGAACTCGATCCGGACCGGCTGTCGGTATTCAACTACGCGCACCTGCCGGAGCTGTTCAAGACCCAGAAGCAGATCGATGCCGCGGCGCTGCCGTCGCCGGCCGAGAAGCTCGAAATCCTCAGGCTCGTGATCGCCCGCCTGACCGCGGCCGGTTACGTGTACATCGGCATGGATCACTTCGCGAAGCCCGACGACGAACTCGCCGTCGCGCAGCGCGCCGGCACGCTGTACCGCAACTTCCAGGGCTACAGCACGCACGCCGACTGCGACCTGGTGGCGATGGGCGCGACCTCGATCGGCATGGTCGGCGATTCCTACAGCCAGAACGTCAAGACCCTGGACGCCTGGTACGCGCACCTCGATGCCGGCGAGCTGCCGGTCTACCGCGGCGTGCACCTCGATGCCGATGACCGCCTGCGCCGCGCCGTGATCACGCAGCTGCTCTGCAACTTCGCGCTCGATTACGCGCCGGTCGAGGCCGCCCACGGCATCGTCTTCGCGGAGTATTTCGCGACCGAGCTCGCCGAGCTTGCCGGCATGGCCGCCGACGGCCTGCTCACGCTCGATCGGCACGGCATCCGCGTCGCGCCGGCCGGCCGCCTGCTGATCCGCAACATCTGCATGGTTTTCGATCAATACCTGCGTGCAGCGGGTACGCAGCGCCGGTATTCTCGCGTCATCTGATCGGGTCGTCTGATCCGGTTGACCCGCCTGACTCGGGACGGCCGTGCAGGCGCCGCCAGAGCGCCGCAGGGGAGAGGGAGCCTTGCCGACATTCCATCCGCAGCCGCACGGCGGATCGCCGCCGTGATCCGCCTGCCGCTCGCGCACAAGATCGCGGCCTCGGTGCTGCCGACCGTGCTGGTCACGGTGCTCGGCCTCGGGCTCTGGACCTACCGCACCGCCTACGAGACCGCGCGCGAGCGCATCCACGTCGCGCTCGGCTACGTCGCCGATCGCTACCTGCATGACCGCGTCGAGACGATCTGGGCCCGCAGCTGGGAGGCGATCGACGCCAGCCAGCGCGCCCGGGCGCTCAGCGAGGCCGCCGACATCGTGCCGGCCACCGGTGCCGGCCTGCAGATCGTCGTGCTCGATGAGCAGGACCGCGTGCTGTACCTGACCGGCACCGGCTTCGCCGGGGCGCACGCCGACTGGGCACGCATGGCGCGCGAGGCCGCCGCCGGCCAGGGCACGCTCGGCTCGTCCGACGGCGAATGGCTGTATGCGCGCCGCGACTTCGCGCCCTGGGGCTGGCGCATCCTCTGCCTGATGCCGGAGGCGAGCGTCACCGAGATGCTCGGCGGCATCCGCCGCGCGACGCTGACCGTCGCCGCCGTCGCCGGCTTCGTCGTCGTGCTGCTGCTGCTGTGGCTCTCCGGCGAGGTGCTGCTCAAGCCCATTGGCCAGCTGCGCGCGGCGGCCGCGCGCATCGCCCGCAGCCCGACGCGGCTGCGCATCGGCGTGCCCGACGGCGACGAACTCGGCGAACTGGCGCGCGCGATGGAACAGATGTCCTCGGCTCTCGCCGAGCAGATCGACGCGCGCAGCACGGCCGAGCGCAGCCTGGAGCGCGTCAAGAACCTGTACGCGGCGCTCTCCGGCGCCAACCGCGCGATCGTGCGCGTGCATGAGCGCACCGAGCTGTTCCGCATGCTCTGCCGCATCGCCGCCGAGCACGGGCGCTTCCGGCTGGCCTGGGTCGGCGTGCCCGACGAATACGGCGAGATGTGCCCGGTCGCGAGCGCCGGTCCGGCGAGCGACATCCTCGACGGCATCCGCATCTCGATCGACGAGCACCTGCCCGAGGGCCAGGGCACGATGGGCCGGGCCTGGCGCAGCGGCGGCTGGGCGGTCGAGAACGACTTCCTCGGCGCTTCGGTGCTGCGGCCCTGGCATCGCGCCGCGCGCCAGCACGCGATCTACGCGGTCGCGGCCTTCGCGCTGCGCGAGGAAGGCCGCACGATCGCCTGCCTGAGCGTCTACGCCGGCGAGCGCGACTTCTTCCGCGACGACCTGATCGAGCTGCTGAAGGATCTCGCCACCGACGTGTCCTTCGCGCTCGACGGCATCGCCCGCGCCGGCGAGCGCGACCGCGCCGAGGTGGCGCGGCGCGAGGCCGAGGAGCGCTGGCACTTCGCGCTCGAAGGCAGCGGCGACGGCGTCTGGGACTACGACATTCCGGCCGGGCGCATCTTCGCGTCGCGCCGCTGCATGGAACTGCTCGGCCACGGTGACGGCGACGGCGTTTCCGACGGCTATCTGGAGTGGGAGCACCTGCTGCACCCCGAGGACCGCGTGCCGGCGCGCCTGGCGATCGATGCGCACCTGCGCGGCGAGACCGAGCGCTTCGCGCGCGACCAGCGCCTGCTCGCGGCCGACGGCCGCTGGCGCTGGTTCCGGACCTCGGGCAAGGTCATGCGCCGCGACGCCGAAGGCCGGCCGCTCCGGATGCTCGGCACGCTGCACGACATCACCGCGCACAAGGAGGCCGAGGCCCGCATCCTGTGGCTCGGCCACCGCGACGCGCTGACCGGCCTGCCGAACCGTGCGCTGCTCGCCGACCGCCTCGAACAGGCACTGGTGCATGCGCGGCGCACCGGCGGGCGCGTGGCGGTGATGTTCCTCGACCTCGATCGCTTCAAGAGCATCAACGATTCGCTCGGGCACGAGGCCGGCGACCTGCTGCTGAAGGAGGTTGCCGCGCGCCTCTGCGCCTGCGTGCGCGGCGAGGATACGGTCAGCCGCCGCGGCGGCGACGAGTTCGTCGTCGTGCTCGCCGAGGCCGAGTCGCTCGCCGATGTCGACCAGATCGCCGCGCGCATCCTCGCGCGCCTCGCCGAACCGTTCGCGCTCGACGGGCGCATCGTGCACACCTCGACCAGCCTCGGCATCGCGCTCTGCCCCGAGGACGGCAGCGAGGCCGAGATGCTGATCCGCAACGCCGATGCGGCGATGTATTCGGCCAAGGAGCGCGGGCGCAACAACTTCCAGTTCTACACGGCCGGCCTCAACGAGCAGGCCGCGCGCCGGCTGGCGATCGAGGCGGGGCTGCGCGCCGCGCTCGCCGAGGGCACGCTGGAGCTGTTCTATCAGCCGCAGGCCGAGCTCGCGAGCGGTCGCGTGCTGCGCGCCGAGGCGCTGCTGCGCGACAGCCGCGGGCGGCTCGCCGATGTGTCGCCGGCCGAGTTCGTGCCGGTCGCCGAGGAGTGCGGGCTGATCGACCGCATCGGGGAATGGGTGCTGCGTGCCGCCTGCCAGCAGGCGCGCGCCTGGGCCGATGCCGGGCTGCCGCTGCTGCCGGTGGCCGTGAACCTGTCGGCCGCGCAGTTCCGCCGGCGCGACCTCGCCGCGATCATCGCCGATGCGCTGGCCGGCGAATCCCTGCCCGGCGAGTGGCTGGAGATCGAGCTGACCGAGAGCCTGGTCATGCGCGATGCCGAGGCCGCTGCCGAGATCTTCCGCCAGCTGAAGGCGATGGGCGTGCGTCTGGCGATCGACGACTTCGGCACCGGTTATTCGTCGCTGTCCTATCTCAAGCGTTTCCCGATCGACCGGCTGAAGATCGACCGCAGCTTCGTGCGCGACCTGCCCGCCGATCGCTCCAGTGCCGAGCTGACGCGCGCGATCGTGGCGATGGCGCACGCGCTGCACCTCGAAGTCGTCGCCGAAGGCGTCGAGCGCGCCGAGCAGCAGGATTTTCTGGCGGCGATCGGCTGCGACCAGTACCAGGGCTACTGGCTGGCCGCGCCGCGCTCGGCCGCTGATTTCGCCGTCTGGCTGGCGGGGCAGGAGGTTTGCGGCGATGCCGCGCTGCCGGCCCGGCGCGCGGCCGGCTGAAGCGCGCCGGCCGCTGCGCTAAGCTCCCGCGCCCGCACCGGGGTCCGGTCCGTACCACGCCGGTGCATGCCGATCCCTGCGCGTTTCCTTCCGTGTTTTTTCCGCGCGCGTGCGCCCCAGCCAGGAGCATCCCCGATGCCGTTCCCGACCCAGATCGACCAGGTCAGCGTGCCGGTCAAGGCCAACGTCTATTTCGACGGCAAGGTCGTCAGCCACACGCTGCTGCACGCCGATGGCAGTAAACAGACGCTCGGCCTGATCCAGCCCGGCGAATACCGCTTCAGCACCGGCGCGCCCGAGCGCATGGATATCGTCGCCGGCAACTGCCGCGTACGGCTGGCCGGCCTGCCGGACTGGAGCGGCTACGCGAGCGGCGAGAGCTTCGACGTGCCCGGCGATTCGGCCTTCGAGATCGCCGTCGACGACGGTCTCTGCGAATACCTGTGCAGTTTCCTGTAACCGCCGCCGTCGTCGCCTTCACCGCGACCGGTCGCGCTGACACCGATCAAGGCCGGCAGCGTTCATTCCTGTTTCCATACTGTGGCGCCCGGCTTCCGCCCGGTGGCTTGAGTCCGGGCGGTTGTCGGACCACTCTTGCGCCGCCCGCGCGGCGGCTGCCGCGCCCGATGCCCGTGTTTGCCGTCTGACGCGCGCAGCCTGAATCCGACTTCGCGCTGCCCGGACCTTCGTTCGTTTCGCAGAGGAGATCGCCCATGAAGCTTCGCCAGAACCTGCGCCGCAGCGTGCTCGTCACCGCCGTCGCCGGTGCGCTCGCCGCGCTGAGTGCCACGGCCAGCGCCGACATCCGCATCGCCATCGCCGGCCCGATCACCGGCCCGGTCGCGCAGTACGGCGACATGCAGATGATCGGCGCCGAGATGGCCATCGAGCGCATCAACGCCGCCGGCGGCATCAAGGGCGAGAAGCTCGTCGGCGTGAAGATGGATGACGCCTGCGAGCCGAAGCAGGCCCCGACCGTCGCCAACAAGGTCGTCAACGACGGCATCAAGTACGTGGTCGGCCACCTGTGCTCGGGTGCGACCAAGCCGGCCTCGGCGATCTATGACGAGAACGACATCGTCATGGTCACGCCGGCCGCGACCAACGACGCGATCACCGCCGGCGGCATGAAGACGGTGTTCCGCACCATCGGCAAGGACAGCCAGCAGGGCCCGACCGCCGGGCGCTTCATCGCCGCCACGCTCAAGCCGAAGGCGCTGGCGATCATCCACGACAAGCAGTCCTACGGTCAGGGCATCGCCGATCAGGTGCGCGTCACCGCCGAGGCCGCCGGCATCAAGCCGGTGATGTTCGAAGGCATCAACAAGGGCGACACCGACTTCTCGGCGCTGATCACCAAGCTCAAGCAGGCCGGCGCCGACGTCATCTACTACGGCGGCTACCACCCCGAACTCGGCCTGCTGCTGCGCCAGGCCGCCGAGCAGGGCCTGAAGGCGAAGTGGATGGGCCCGGAGGGCGTCGGCAACAAGGATCTCAACGCCATCGCCGGCGATGCCGTCGAGGGCCTGTACGTGACGCTGCCGCAGGACTTCTCCAGCGAGCCGGCCAACGCCGCGCTGGTGCAGGCCTTCAAGGACAAGAAGCAGGACCCGACCGGGCCGTTCGTGCTGACCTCGTATGCCGCCGTGCAGGTGATCGCCGATTCGATCGCCGCAGTCGGCAATGATCCGAAGAAGGTCGCCGAGCACCTGCACAAGAGCAGCTTCAAGACCCCGATCGGCGAGCTCGCCTTCACCGCCAGCGGCGACCTGAAGGACTTCAAGTTCGTCGTCTACGAATGGCACAAGGACGCGAGCAAGACGCCGGCGCAATAAACGCAACCACAGCGCAGCGCATCGGCATGCGCGCCCGGCCGGAGCTACAGAGGCTCCGGGGCCGGTGCGCACGACGCCCCCGCCGGCCCCCCACGCCGGCGGGGGCGTGATTCATCCGGGGGAGAGCACATCGGGGCGGGCCCATGAACGAATTCCTGCCGAACTTTCTGCCGCAGCTCACGCAGCAGCTGATCAACGGGCTGTCGCTCGGCAGCATCTACGCGCTGATCGCGATCGGCTACACGATGGTGTACGGCATCATCGGCATGATCAATTTCGCGCACGGCGAGATCTACATGATCGGCGCCTACGTCGGCGTCGTGACGCTGACCGCGCTCGGCGCCGCGAGCGGCACGCTGCCGCTGACGCTGGTGCTCGCCGGGGCGCTGGTGGCGGCGATCGTCGTCACCGCCGCCTACGGCTGGACGGTCGAGCGCGTCGCCTACCGGCCGCTGCGCGGCGGTCCGCGGCTGGTGCCGCTGATCTCGGCGATCGGCATGTCGATCTTCCTGCAGAACTACGTGCAGCTCGGTCAGGGCGCGCGCGATGTCTCGGTGCCGCCGCTGCTGCCCGGCAACCTGTTCTCGGTCGAGATCGGCGGCTTTCCGGTCAGCCTGTCGGTGACGCGCGCGCTGATCATCGGCGTGACCGTCGTGCTGATGATCGCGCTGACGCTGTATATCGGCCGCTCGCGCATGGGGCGTGCCTGCCGCGCCTGCTCCGAGGACATGGGCATGGCCCGGCTGCTCGGCATCGACACCGACCGGGTGATCTCCTTCACCTTCGTGCTCGGGGCCGCGCTCGCGGCGGTCGGCGGCGTGCTGATCGGCCTGTCGATCGGCAAGATCAACCCGTTCATCGGCTTCGTGGTCGGCGTCAAGGCGTTCACGGCCGCCGTGCTCGGCGGCATCGGCAGCATTCCGGGCGCGATGCTCGGCGGCGTGCTGCTCGGACTGACCGAAACCTTCGCCTCGGCCTTCCTGCCGACCGAATACAAGGATGTCGTGGCCTTCAGCCTGCTGGTGCTGGTGCTGCTGTTCCGACCGACCGGCCTGCTCGGCAAGCCCGACATCGAGAAGGTGTGACGATGGCTGTGCAAGAACCTTCCCCCCGTACGGCAGCGACGACGACGACGACGACGACGGCGGACAGCACGCTGCCGCTGAAGGATGCCGGGCTCGCGGCCGTGCTGACCGGCGTGCTGACGCTGCCGCTGCTCGGCAACCATCTGATCATCGACGGCACGAAGACGACGCTGGTCACGAACTACGTGCCGGTGCTGATCGCGATGGCGCTGGTGTTCGTCGTGCGCCTGCTGCGCGGCCCGCTCGATCGCGCGCTGGCGGCGATTCCGCGCCCGCGGCTGCCGGCCGCGCTCGGCGAGCGTCAGGGGCTGTGGCTCGCGGCGCTGGTGCTGGCGGCGCTGGTGTTCCCGTTCGTCGCCGCGCGCGGCGCCATCGACGTGCTGACCTTCGCGCTGACCTACGTGCTGCTCGGGCTGGGCCTGAACATCGTCGTCGGCTTCGCCGGCCTGCTCGATCTCGGCTACGTCGCCTTCTACGCGGTCGGGGCCTACACCTACGCGCTGCTGTCGCAGTACTTCGGGCTGTCGTTCTGGCTCTGCCTGCCGCTCGGCGGCCTGCTCGCCGCGCTCTTCGGCGTGCTGCTCGGCTTCCCGGTGCTGCGCCTGCGCGGGGATTACCTCGCCATCGTCACGCTCGGCTTCGGCGAGATCATCCGCCTGGTGCTGAACAACTGGGACAGCCTCACGCACGGCCCGGACGGCATCAACGGCATCGACCGCCCGACGCTGTTCGGCCTGACCTTCACGAAGCGCGCACCCGAAGGTCACACGACCTTCTTCGACTTCCTCGGCATCCCGTTCGATTCGCAGTACGCGGTGATCTTCCTGTACCTGATCGCGCTCGCGCTGGTGCTGTTCACGCTGTTCGTGATCAACCGCCTGATCCGCATGCCGGTCGGGCGCGCCTGGGAGGCGCTGCGCGAGGACGAGATCGCCTGCCGCTCGCTCGGCCTGAATCCGACGCTGGTGAAGCTCTCGGCCTTCGCGCTCGGGGCGTTCTTCGCGGGGCTGGCTGGCTGCTTCTACGCCGCGCGACTCGGCGCGATCACGCCGGAATCGTTCACCTTCATCGAATCGGCGGTCGTGCTCGCGATCGTCGTGCTCGGCGGCATGGGCTCGCAGCTCGGCGTGATCCTCGCCGCGCTGGCGCTGACGCTGCTGCCGGAGCTGGCCCGCGAGTTCTCGGAGTACCGGATGCTGGTGTTCGGGCTGGTCATGGTGCTGATGATGATCTGGCGTCCGCAGGGCCTGCTGCCGGCCTCGCGCCCGCGTCTGGAGCTGCCGCAATGAGCGCCGGGGCTGCTTCTGCTGCATCGCCCGCGCGCTCCGCGCCGCTGCTGACGGTCGAGGGCCTGCAGATGCGCTTCGGCGGCCTGCTCGCCGTCGACGGCATCGGCTTCGAGGTCGGGCGCGGCGAGATCTTCGCGATCATCGGCCCCAACGGCGCCGGCAAGACCACCGTCTTCAACTGCGTCAGCGGCTTCTACCGCCCGAGCGGCGGCAGCATCCGGCTCGACGGCAGCGAGATCGCCGGCCGGCCCGGGCATCGCATCGCCCGCGCCGGCGTCGTGCGCACCTTCCAGAACATCCGCCTGTTCCGGAAGATGACCGCGGTCGAGAACCTGCTGGTGGCGCAGCACAACCAGCTCGACACCAGCTGGCTCAGCGGCCTGCTGGCGCTGCCGCGCTTCCGGCGCGCCGAACGCGAGGGCCTCGCGCGTGCCGCCTTCTGGCTGGAGCAGGTCGGCCTGCGCGCGCACGCGAACTTCGAGGCCGGCAACCTGAGCTACGGCCAGCAGCGCCGGCTGGAGATCGCGCGCTGCATGATCACGCGCCCGCGCCTGCTGCTGCTCGACGAACCCGCCGCCGGCCTCAACCCGCAGGAAACCCGCGAACTCGACCAGCTCATCCGCCGGCTGCGCGACGAGCACGAGGTCTCGGTGCTGCTGATCGAGCACGACATGAGTCTGGTGATGGAAATCTCCGACCGCATCCTGGTCATGGAGTACGGCCGCCCGATCGGCGCCGGCACGCCGGCCGAGGTGCGGGCCAATCCGCGCGTCATCAAGGCCTATCTCGGGGAGGAATGATGAGCGCGCCGATGCTGAGCTTCGAAAACGTCCACACCTGCTACGGCAAGGTCGAGGCGCTCAAGGGCGTGTCGCTCGAAGTCCGCCAGGGCGAGATCGTCACGCTGATCGGCGCCAACGGCGCCGGCAAGACCACGCTGCTGATGACGCTCTGCGGCAGCCCGCGTGCCGCAAGCGGCTGCGTGCGCTTCGAGGGCCGCGACATCACGCGCGAGCCGACGCACCGCATCATGCAGGGCGGCATCGCCATCTCGCCCGAGGGCCGGCGCATCTTCCCGGGCCTGACGGTCATGGAAAACCTGCAGATGGGCGGCTTCTTCGCCGATGCCGCGCACATCGCGCAGGATGTCGAGCGCGTGTTCACGCTGTTCCCGCGCCTGAAGGAGCGCCAGCACCAGCGCGCCGGCACGATGTCGGGCGGCGAGCAGCAGATGCTCGCGATCGGCCGCGCGCTGATGAGCCGCCCGCGCCTGCTGCTGCTCGACGAACCCTCGCTCGGGCTGGCGCCGCTGATCATCGCGCAGATCTTCCAGATCATTCAGGAGATCCGCGACGAGGGCGTGACCGTGTTCCTGGTCGAACAGAACGCGCACCGCGCACTCGCGCTCGCCGATCGCGGCTACGTGCTCGAAAACGGCCGCATCGTGCTCGCCGACTCCGGGCCGGCGCTGCTCGCGAACGACGAGATCAGGAAGGCGTATCTGGGCGGGTGAGGATGGGTTCGGCCGTCACTGTCCGGGGTAGGCCCAGGGTTCGATGACCTCGACGCCTGCCGCCCGGAAGGGCGTGACATCACGGGTCGCCACGGAAAAACCGTGTTCCAGGGCGATCGCAGCGATCAGGGCATCGGCCATGGAAAGACTGATGCCCTTGCGACGGCAACTGCCGATCAGTTCCCCGTAGCGCCGGGCCGCGGCGCCATCAAAGGGCAGGATGCGTGCGCCGAACAGGCGGTCGATCACGGCAAGCAGGCCACTGCGCAAGGCTTCCTTGCGCCGGCCGTCATCCAGCATCGCCACACCGGCCATCAGTTCGGCGAGGTTGATCGTGGTGAGGTAAAGCGTGCGCACCTCCTGTGCATTCAGCCATGCCAGCACCGCCGCACTGCAGTGCGGCTTGCTCAGTTCGGAAATGACGTTGGTATCGAGGACGATCACGGAAAGTCAGCCGCATCAGCGGGAGACGGATCGCGTTTCACGTCGATTTCAGCAAACTCCGGGAACTGTTCGAAGAACCGGCGCAGTTCGTTCCCGACTTCGATGCGTTCCTCCGGGCAGACGCTGCGGGCAAGAATGTCGCGGATTTCGGCTTCGGTGCTGCGACCATGCTCGGCAGCGCGAAGGCGCAGCGCACGATGAACCTCATCGGGGATGTTCCGGACGGTGACGGTGGCCATGGCAGT
>NZ_DAOLKE010000045.1:0-17203 GCF_035331805.1 Plasticicumulans sp.
AGCGAAGCCACGTCGGGTTCCTGCCACTGCATCATCTGAACAAGCACGTCCACTTGTACGCCACCCTGAAACACCCCGAGCACCCGCGCCCGCTCGCGGTTGGCCGGCGACATCCGCTGCAGCGACAACTCGACGCTGGCGAACACCGACTGCTCGCGGCTGCCGGGGAAGCGGCGTTCCATCGTCGCCATCAGCTCGACCAGTGACGCCTGCGTCGCCGCCACACCGCGCGCCCGCAGCGTCGGTGCCAGCAAGGCCAGCGTGCGCGCGTGGCCGTGTACCGCATCGACGAGTTGCTCGATCGCCTCGCGCGCCGCATCGCCCGCCGCACCGGCGCCGCTGCCATCGGCATCGAGCACGCGCTCGACCAGCTTCACCGCATCCTCGCGATCGAGCCGGTGCAGCTCGCGCCGGTTCTGCGACGCCGCGAAAGGGGCCGGCAAGGCCTCGCGGCTGGTGAACAGCAGCCGCGTTTCGCCCGCCTGCAGCAGCCGTGTGCACAGCGCGAGAAGGGCCGTGAGCTGCTCGCAGGCGTCCTCGGTCAGCGCCGCCGGCGTCCCGGCCGCCATGAACGGCGGCAGCAGGAGGCTCTCCATGTTGTCGATCACCAGCAGCGTCGGCTGCTCGCGCAGCGCCCGCTCGACCGGCTGCGTGGCCTGGTCCGGATCGGCAAAGGCGGCGACCGAATAGTCATCGCCGACGAGCTGGCGACCGAGCGCATCGAGCACGGCCTGCGCGTGGCCGTGGCTTTCCACCGACACGAAAGCGGCACGCCGGATCTGCTGCGAGCGCAGCATCCAGCGCGCGAACTCGGCCGCCAGCGCCGTCTTGCCCTCGCCGCCCTGACCGCGCAGCACGGCGTAACGCGCACCGCGCAACAGCCGCTCCAGCGCCAGCAACTCGCGGCTGCGGCCGATGAAGCCGGTCTCCGGCTCCGGCGGCAGATGGCCCAGGCACCGCTGCCGGCCGGCAGCGTGATCGGCTTTCGTCTGCCCGGCCGGCAGGGCGCGGAACAGTTGCGGGTCGTCTTTCTCCTAGAACAGCACCGGCACGAACCAGTCGTCGAGCCGCAATTCGCCGGCGCCGAAGATGCGGCCGCGGTACGGGTCGTCCTTCAGCGCGCGCTGGCCTGCCAGCATCGCATCGCCGACGCGCCGGCCCGCCGCCAGCGCCTGATAGAAGGCTTCGACGAAGCGGCGCGCGGTTTCCACCAGCACGCTGTGGCTCATCGCCACCACCGACGCCACGCCGACCCTGAGCAGCTCCGAAGCCACGGACTCGGACGCCTGCGCGGCCTGCGCGCTCTGGCAGGCTTCGAGGAAAACCAGCGGAATGCGGTGCTCGCGCAGCAGCGCGCCGAGTTCGGGCGTGTGGACGATGACGTGACGGCGCCGTTCGAGCCGGGCGTGGTCCTGCGGGTCCTCGAAGCACAGCCCGCCCAGGCCGACGCGCCGGTCATAGACGCCGTGACCGTCGAAATGCAGCACGTGGTACGGCGTGCGGGCCGCCTGCGCCCGCGCCAGTTCCGCAGCCAGCGCCGGCAGCGTCGCGGGGCTCAGCACGGTGAGCTGCACCAGACCGGGCAGCGCCTCCATCGCCGCCACCAGCGGCCGGGCGCTGACGCGGTGATCGAGGTAGCCGCAGGCCTCGTCCTCGGGCCGCGCACTGACCAGCAGGATGCGGATCGGCAGGGCAAGCACCGCCACGTCGAGCACCTGCGTATTGGGCAGCCGCCGGCGCACCCGGCTCGGACTGGCGCCCTGGAACAGATAGCTGCGGCCGTCGTGCAGCAGTTCCCAGGGCAGACCGAGCAATACGGTGGCGGCTTCGCGTGCCGCCTGCACCTCGGCCTCGGCCGCGCCGGCTTCGAGACCGGCATCGACGTGGACGGAAAAACGCCGGCCGGCGTGGCGGTCGATCCTCGCCCAGGCCGCAAGCACGCTGGCAATGTGAGCGCCCGGCAGCGCGGCGTCGTACAGCTTGCGGCCCCATTCGACCAGGCTCGCTTCCACCTTGCCGGCGCGCGCTGCGAAGTAATGGCTGGGCCAGACCGCGTACTGCTCCAGATACCAGCGCAACTCGCCGGCCTCGATCGGCCCGATGGGCGCGACGAAACGCCAGCTGTGCTCGCTTTTCACCTCGCGCAGGCCCGACGCAGCCGGTTCATACACGAGCCGCGCCCGCGCCGAAGCCCGGCGCACGCCGTCTTCCGGCTCGACGAACTTCAGATCGGAGAGTTCGAGGACCAGCTCCTCCAGCGGCTCGGCTGGCGGCTGGACGCTGGCGCCGAAATCGGTCGGCAGACGCTTGCCGAGCGCCACCAGCACCGGATGAATGACCGCCTCGACGCCGCCCGCAGCGCTCTGCGCGGCGATGTAGAGCGGCTCATCTTCGAAGATGGCTTCGAGCACGCCGGGCTGCGTGCCATCGAGCGACAGCACGAACACCGGATAGGCATCCCGGCCACGCTGACGCTGCACTGCCAGCGCATGACGAAGCTCCTTGCCCACCCAGCGCGACTGCAGCGCCTCCGGACTGACCAGCACCGCATAGGCCGCGGCCGAGTCGATAGCCGCAATGATTGCCGGCTCCAGCAGACCGTTCGGCGACAGCTCGCGCGAATCAATCCAGACCGAAACCCCGTGCAGCAAGAGCGCCTGCTGCAGCTCCCGCACGAAGGCATCGTCGCGGGTGCTGTGGGACAGGAACAGATCGGACATGGCGGTCACGGCCTCCCTCGGGTCAAATCCGGTTGACGGCAAACCTCGATCCTGCAGGCCACATCCGCACGGCCACCTGCCGGATCGTCCCGGTCGCAGGCCGACCGGCGAAGCATATACACGGCTCCCGCGACGAGTCCGCAGTCGGGGGAAGGCGGAATGGGTTCCCGGAATCCTGACCGGCCCGGAAAAGAAAAACGGCCCGGACATTTCTGTCCGGGCCGTTGTTTTCATTGGTCGGGGCGAGAGGATTTGAACCTCCGACCACCTGCACCCCATGCAGGTGCGCTACCAGGCTGCGCTACGCCCCGTGATGCGGTCCGCGCCGTGGCGCGGGAAGGGTCCGCATTCTACCGGAGCCCCTTCGCGATGCAAGCCGCGCGCCGGAGGTTCAGGCGTTGCGGCGCTCGGCCTCGGCGGCGACGCGCTCGGAGTATTCCTCGACGCGGGCCTTGAGCTTCTGGCCGGGGCGGAAGGTCACGACGCGGCGGGCGGTGATCGGGATTTCCTCGCCGGTCTTCGGGTTGCGGCCCGGACGCTGGTTCTTGTCGCGCAGGTCGAAGTTGCCGAAACCGGAGAGCTTCACCTGCTCGCCCGATTCGAGCGCACCGCGAATCTCCTCGAAGAATATCTCGACCAGATCCTTGGCCTCGCGCTTGTTGAGGCCCAGTTCGTCGAACAGTCGTTCGGCCATGTCGGCCTTGGTCAGTGCCATGAGCGTCAAACCCTAAGCGTGGCGCCGAACTCTTCGTGGAGTCCGGCAATGATCCCGGAAAGAACGGAGTCTACGTCAGCGTCGGCAAGCGTGCGTGAAAAATCCTGCAGAATCAAGCCGAAAGCAAGGCTCTTATGATTTTCATCAATTCCCTTGCCGCGATACACATCGAACAGCCAGCTCTCGCGCAGCCACTCGCCGGCACGCGCGCGCAGGCAGGCGTGCACCTTGCCGGCGGGCACGTCCTCGGCGACGACGACGGCGAGGTCGCGGCGGATGGCGGGGAACTTGGACAGCTCCGAATAGGCCGGCACGCGTGCCCGCGCGGTCGCCGTCAGATCGAGTTCGAAGGCGTAGACACGCCCGCCGAGGTCGAGCTGCTTCTCGATCGCCGGGTGCACGAGGCCGATCCAGCCGATCGCGACGCCGTCGCGCAGGATGCGTGCGCTCTGGCCCGGATGCAGCGCCGGGTGCTCGGCCGCGGTGAAGCGGACCGTGCCCGGCTCGCCGCTGGTGGCGAGCAGCGCCTCGACATCGCCCTTGAGGTCGAAGAAGTCGACGGCGCGCGCCGGCAGGCCCCACTGCTCGGCCAGGGCCTCGCCGCAGACCACGCCGCCGATGCGGCTGTCCTGGACCATGCCGGCGTCGGTGGCGAGGAAGCGCAGGCCGGTCTCGAACAGGCGCACGCGCGGCTGCTGGCGCTTGCGGTTGTACTCCAGTGCCTTGACCAGCCCCGGCCACAGGCTGGTGCGCATCACCGCCAGATCGGCCGAGATCGGGTTGGCGAGCGCCACCGGCACGTGCTGCGGATCGAGCGCGCTCTGGAAGACCGGATCGACGAAGCTGTAGGTGATGGCTTCCTGATAGCCGCGATCGACCAGCACGCTGCGCAGCCGATCGAGCGGCAGGCGTGATTCCGGGATCGCGCCGATCGCGAAGCGCGACAGCGGCCGGTTGGTCGGCAGGCGGTTGTAGCCATGGATGCGGCCGAGGTCCTCGATCAGGTCGGCCTCGATCGCCATGTCGAAGCGGAAGGATGGCGGCGTCACGTGCCAGCCATCCTCGACCGCGAGCACCTGCATGCCGAGACGCTGCAGCATGCCGGTGATGACGGCATCGTCGAGTTCGAGCCCGAGCAGGCGGCGGATGCGGGCACGGCGCAGGCGGATGGCCGGGGCGACCGGCAGTTCCTCGTCATCGACGACCTCGATGACCGGCCCCGGCGTGCCGCCGCAGAGTTCGAGGATCAGCTTCGTCGCGCGCTCGATCGCCGGCACCTGCAGCGCCGGATCGACGCCGCGCTCGAAGCGGTGCGAGGAATCGGTGTGCAGGCCGTAGCGACGTGCGCGCCCGGCGATCCGCTGCGGCGCGAAGAAGGCGCTCTCCAGGAACACATCAACGGTGGCGTCGGTGCACGAGCTCGGCTCGCCACCCATGATGCCGGCGAGCGCCACCGGGCCGGCGTGATCGGCGATCACCAGCGATTCGGGCTGCAGCTCGATGCGCGTGCCGTTCAGCAGCGCCAGCGTCTCGCCGGCCACGGCCTTGCGCACGACGATGCCGCCGTCGAGCCGGCCGAGATCGAAGGCGTGCATCGGCTGGCCGAGTTCGAGCAGCACGTAGTTGGTGACATCGACCAGCGGCCCGAGCGAGCGCAGGCCGGCGCGGCGCAGGCGCTCGGTCATCCACAGCGGCGTCGCGGCCCGCGGATCGACACCACGGATCACGCGCCCGGCGTAGCGCGGGCAGTCGGCCCCGGCCTCGATGCGCACCGGGAAAACCTCTTCGCTTGCGGCCGGCACCGGCGTGCAGGCGACCGGCGTCAGGGCCGAGCCGTTCAGCACCGCGACCTCGCGTGCGACGCCGGCGACACTCAGGCAGTCGCCGCGGTTCGGGGTCAGGTCGACCTCGATGACCCGGTCGTCGAGGCCGAGGTACGCACGCAGGTCGGTGCCGGGCACGGCTTCGGCCGGCAGCGGCATCAGGCCGCCGTGGTCTTCGGACAGGCCGAGTTCGCGCGCCGAGCAGAGCATGCCGAAGGACTCGACGCCGCGCAGCTTGCTCTTCCTGATTTTGAAATCACCGGGCAGCACGGCGCCGATGGTCGCGACCGGCGCGCGCATGCCGGTGTGCACGTTCGGCGCGCCGCAGACGATCTGCAGCGGCGCGCCGCTGCCGGCATCGACGCGGCAGACGCGCAGCTTGTCGGCATCGGGGTGCGGCTGCACGTCGAGCACGTGGCCGACGACGACACCGCTGAACACCCCGGCCACCGGCGTGACGGCATCGACCTCCAGACCGGCCATCGTCAGCTGCGCGACCAGCTCGTCGGTCGACACGGCGGGATTCGTCCACTCCCGCAGCCACTGTTCACTGATTTTCATGGGTTTTCGGCCTCCGGGCGGCGCACGGCTTCAGCGGAACTGGCCGAGGAAGCGCAGATCGTTGTCGAAGAACAGGCGCAGGTCGTTGACGCCGTAGCGCAGCATCGCCAGACGCTCGACGCCCATGCCGAACGCGTAACCGGTGTAGCGCTCCGGGTCGATGCCGACCTTCCCGAACACGGCCGGATGCACCATGCCGCTGCCGAGCACCTCCAGCCAGCCGGTGTGCTTGCAGACCCGGCAGCCGCTGCCGCCGCAGATCACGCACTGGATGTCGACCTCGGCCGAGGGCTCGGTGAACGGGAAGTACGAGGGGCGGAAGCGCACGTCGAGGTCGCGCTCGAAGAAGGCGCGCAGGAAGTCGTAGAGCACGCCCTTGAGGTCGGCGAAGCTCACGTCCTCATCGACGAACAGGCCCTCGACCTGGTGGAACATCGGCGAATGCGTCAGGTCGCTGTCGCAGCGGTAGACGCGCCCGGGCGCGATGATGCGGATCGGCGGCTCGCAGGCGCGCATCGTGCGGATCTGCACCGGCGAGGTGTGCGTGCGCAGCACCGTCGAGGCGTCGAAATAGAAGGTGTCGTGCATCGCGCGCGCCGGGTGGTGCGCGGGGATGTTCAGCGCCTCGAAGTTGTGGAAGTCGTCCTCGATCTCCGGGCCTTCGGCGACCGAGAAGCCGACCTGACGGAACAGCTCCTCGATGCGGCGCAGCGTGCGCGTGATCGGATGCAGGCCGCCGGCCTGCACGCCGCGCCCCGGCAGCGTCACGTCGACGCGCTCGGCGGCGAGGCGCCGGTGCAGGGCCTCGGTTTCGAGCGCCTGGCGGCGCGCTTCGAGCGCGGCCTGCACGGCGTCCTTGGCGACGTTGATCGCGGCACCGGCCTCGCGCCGCGCCTCGGGCGCGAGCGTGCCGAGCGTCTTCAGCTGTTCGGTCAGCACGCCCTTCTTGCCGAGGTAATGCACGCGCACCTGATCGAGCGCGGCAAGGTCGGCAGCGGCGGCGACGGCGGTTTCGGCCGCGAGCACGATGGTCTGCAGGGTATCCACGGGGCAGCTCCGTTCGGGGGGAAACCGCGGCGGTGCGCGCACGCGCCCGGCTCCGCGTTCCGGCGATGCTCAACAAGCAACAAAAAAGGGAAAGGAGCTCAAGACCCCCTTCCCTTTCGCGATCCGTCCGCCGTCACGCAGACGGCGACGGCGGCTTTTTCGGTCACTGCGCCAGGGCGGCCTTGGCCTTTTCCGCGACGGCGGCAAAACCGGCCTTGTCGAACACCGCCATGTCGGCGAGGACCTTGCGGTCGATGACGATCGCGGCCTTCTTCAGGCCACCGATCAGCCGGCTGTACGACAGGCCGCAGGTGCGGGCCGCAGCGTTGATGCGCACGATCCACAGCGCGCGGAACTGGCGCTTCTTCTGGCGACGGTCGCGGTACGCGTACTGGGCGGCCTTGGTGACGGCCTGCTTGGCAACGCGGAACACGCGGGAACGGGCACCCTGGTAGCCCTTGGCCTTGTCCAGGATCTTCTTGTGACGGGCGTGGGCGGTAACGCCGCGCTTCACTCGGGGCATGGTCTTTGTCCTCTAGTCCGGATCGTGACGACTCAGGCGTACGGCATCATGCGACGCACCATCGGCACGTCGACGGCCGCGACCATCGCCGGCTCGCGCAGCTGGCGCTTACGCTTCGTCGTCTTCTTCGTCAGGATGTGACGGGCAAAGGCCTGGGAACGCTTGAAACCACCGGAACCGGTGCGCGCGAAACGCTTCGCGGCGCCGCGGTTCGTCTTCATCTTGGGCATGTCAGCCACTCCGCATTCATTGATTGATTGCGGACTGCAACCGCGCATCGGCCAGAAGCGGAATCACTTCCGCTTCGGCGCAACGACCATGATCATCTGGCGGCCTTCCATTTTCGGCCGCTGTTCGATCGTGCCGAATTCGGCGAGGTCGTCCTCGATGCGCTTCAGGAGGTTCAGTCCGATGTCCTGGTGCACGACCTCACGCCCGCGGAAGCGCAGCGTGATCTTGGCCTTGTCACCTTCGGTCAGGAAACGTACCAGGTTGCGTAGTTTGACCTGGTAATCCCCTTCGTCCGTCCCGGGACGGAATTTCACTTCCTTGACCTGAATCTGTTTCTGCTTCTTGCGGGCTTCCGCTGCCTTCTTCTGCTGCTCGAAACGGAATTTGCCGTAATCCATGATCCGGCAGACCGGCGGTTTTGCCGTCGGCGAGATTTCGACCAGATCGAGTTCAGCGTCTTCGGCGATCCGCTTGGCCTGGAAGAGCGGCATCACACCCGCCTGTTCGCCGTTCTGATCGATCAGACGCACTTCGCGGGCGGTGATCTCGTCGTTCACCCTAATTTCGTTGTTCGCAGCGATGAGTCAGCCCTCCAAAACAGAACGGCCGCGGCTCGCGACATCGGCAGCGAGGAATTCCTCGAAGGAGCCGAGCGTCATGACGCCCAGATCCTTGCCGGTCCGCGTACGCACGGCCACAGAACCCGTTTCCACCTCACGATCGCCGATCACCAGCAGATACGGAATCCGGCGCAGGGTGTGTTCGCGAATCTTAAAGCCGATCTTCTCGTTCCTCAAGTCGGCCTCGGCACGGTGGCCGAGCGCATTGAGGCGCGCAGCGGCAGCCGTCGCGGCTTCGGCGGCGCGGTCGGTGATGTTCAGCACCACGGCCTGCAGCGGCGCGAGCCAGGTCGGCATCTGGCCGGCGTGGTGCTCGATCAGGATGCCGATGAAGCGCTCCATCGAGCCGAGCACCGCGCGGTGCAGCATGACCGGCACCTTGCGCGTGTTGTCCTCGGCGACGTACTCGGCGCCGAGGCGGCCCGGCAGCACGAAGTCGAGCTGCAGCGTGCCGCACTGCCAGGAGCGGCCGATCGCGTCGCGGATGTGGTACTCGACCTTCGGCCCGTAGAAGGCGCCCTCACCCGGCAGTTCCTGCCATTCGAGGCCGCAGGCGGTCAGCGCCTGGCGCAGGCCGTCCTCGGCGCGGTCCCAGACCTCATCGGAACCGGCCCGCTTGTCCGGGCGCAGCGCGAGCTTGATCGCGACGTCGGTGAAGCCGAAATCGGCGTAGACCTGCTGCACCAGCGTGTTGAAGGCCTGCGCCTCGGCGATGATCTGGTCTTCGGTGCAGAAGATGTGGGCATCGTCCTGCGTGAAGCCGCGCACGCGCATCAGGCCGTGCAGCGCGCCGGAGGGCTCGTTGCGGTGGCAGGAACCGAACTCGGCCATGCGCAGCGGCAGGTCGCGGTACGAATGCAGGCCGTGGTTGAAGATCTGCACGTGGCACGGGCAGTTCATCGGCTTGACCGCGTAGTCGCGCGACTCGGAGCTGGTCGTGAACATCAGCTCGCTGTAGTTCTCCCAGTGCCCGGAGCGCTCCCACAGCGAACGGTCGACGACCTGCGGCGTGCGCACCTCGACGTAGCCGGCCGTGCGCAGGCGGCCGCGCACGTACTGCTCGACCGCCTGCCAGATCGTCCAGCCGTTCGGGTGCCAGAACACCATGCCCGGCGCCTCGTCCTGGATGTGGAACAGGTCGAGCTGCTTCGCGAGCCGGCGGTGATCGCGCTTCTCGGCCTCTTCGAGCCGGTGCAGGTAGTCCTTCAGCGCCTTGCGGTCGGTCCAGGCCGTGCCGTAGATGCGCTGCAGCATCTCGTTCTTCGAGTCACCGCGCCAGTAGGCCCCGGCGACCTTCATCAGCTTGAACGCCTTCAGCCGGCCGGTCGACGGCACGTGCGGGCCGCGGCAGAGGTCAGTGAAATCGTCCTGGCGGTACAGCGACAGCGCCTCGTTCGCCGGAATGCGCTCGATGATCTGCGCCTTGTATTCCTCGCCCTGGGCGCGGAAGAACGCGACCGCCTCGTCGCGCGGCAGTTCGTAGCGCTCGACGGCGATGTCGCGCGCGGCGAGTTCTTCCATGCGCTTTTCGATCTGCGCCAGATCCTCGGGCGTGAAGGGACGCTCGAACGCGAAGTCGTAATAGAAGCCGTTTTCGATCACCGGCCCGATCGTGACCTGCGCGGCCGGATACAGCTGCTTGACCGCGTGCGCGAGCAGGTGCGCGCTCGAATGACGGATGACATCGAGCCCTTCGGCATCGCGCTCGGTAATGAGCGCCAGCGCCGCATCACCGGCGATCACATGCGACAGATCGACCAGGCGGCCATCGACACGCCCGGCCAGCGCCGCGCGCGCCAGTCCGGCACCGATCGAGCGGGCGACTTCCAGCACCGTGACCGGCTGCTCGAATTCGCGCCGGCTGCCATCCGGGAGCGTAATGACGGGCATGGCTGCGCTGCCTCCGAATTCTGGTTGTGACCAGGTGATGCCGGCGGATACCGGGGCGCCCGAGGGCAGAAACGGAAAGGGCGCGCCGTCGACCGGACGGCGCGCCCTTTCGGGATTTGGTAGGCGCGATTGGACTCGAACCAACGACCCCCACCATGTCAAGGTGGTGCTCTAACCAGCTGAGCTACGCGCCTGTAGCGTAGGCGGCGCATCTTACGGATGCGTCCGCTGCGATGCAAGCCTCGATCCGTGAGGAATTCACCTGCCCGGACCGGACCGCCTGCAATGCAAAAGCCCGTCCGGAGACGGGCTTTTGCGGGGTTTTCAGGGAGGTCCCCGAAAAAACTGGTAGGCGCGATTGGACTCGAACCAACGACCCCCACCATGTCAAGGTGGTGCTCTAACCAGCTGAGCTACGCGCCTGCAATTTGCAGGCCGCGCATGTTACGGATCGCCCCCGGCCGATGCAAGCCGGCCGTGCGGATTTTTTCCGGCTCAGCCCGCCGCTGCCTGACCGGCGCCGAAGGTGGTCTCGCGGATGCGCACGATCTCGTCGCGCAGGCGCGCCGCCTCCTCGAACTCCAGATCGCGCGCGTGGCGCAGCATCCGCGCTTCGAGCTCGCGCAGCTTCTTCGCCGCCTGCTCCGGCGTCAGCACCCGATACGGGCCGCGCGATTCGGCGAGTCCGGCCTCGGCCGCCGGCTCGCGCCGGCTGCGCCCGGCGCCGGGAATGCCGCCTTCGAGGATGTCGGCGACCGCCTTGCGCACGCTGCGCGGCACGATGCCGTGCGCGGCGTTGTGGGCTTCCTGCTTCACGCGCCGGCGCCCGGTCTCGTCGAGTGCGCGGCGCATCGAGTCGGTGATGCGGTCGGCGTACAGGATCGCCCGGCCGTTCAGATGGCGCGCCGCGCGGCCGATGGTCTGGATCAGCGAGCGCTCGGAGCGCAGGAACCCTTCCTTGTCGGCATCGAGGATCGCCACCAGCGACACCTCGGGCATGTCGAGGCCCTCGCGCAGCAGGTTGATGCCGACGAGCACGTCGAACTCGCCGAGGCGCAGGTCGCGGATGATCTCGACGCGCTCGACCGTCTCGATGTCGGCGTGCAGATAGCGCACGCGCACGCCGTGCTCGGCGAGGTATTCGGTGAGGTCCTCGGCCATGCGCTTGGTCAGCGTCGTGACCAGCACGCGCTCGTCGAGGCGCACGCGCGCGACGATCTCGGACATCAGGTCATCGACCTGCGTGCGCGCCGGGCGCACCTCGACCTGCGGATCGACGAGCCCGGTCGGGCGCACGAGCTGCTCGACCACCTGGCCGGCGTGCTCGCCTTCGTAGTTGCCGGGCGTCGCCGACACGAAGATCGTCTGCGGCGCCAGCCGCTCGAACTCGTCGAAGCGCAGCGGCCGGTTGTCGAGCGCCGATGGCAGCCGGAAGCCGTACTCGACCAGCGTCTCCTTGCGCGAACGGTCGCCGCGGTACATGCCGCCGAGCTGCGGCACCGTCACGTGCGACTCGTCGATGATCAGCAGCGCGTGCGGTGGCAGGTAATCGAACAGCGTCGGCGGCGGCTCGCCGGCCTGGCGGCCGGACAGGTAGCGCGAGTAGTTCTCGATGCCGCTGCAGTAGCCGAGCTCCAGCATCATCTCCAGGTCGAAGCGCGTGCGCTGCTCGATGCGCTGGGCTTCGAGCAGGCGCCCGGCGCGTTCAAGTTCGGTGACGCGCGCGGCGAGTTCGAGCTTCACGGCATCGACGGTTTCGAGGATGCGCGCGCGCGGCGTCACGTAATGCGTCTTCGGGTGGATGGTCAGGCGCGGCACGCGCCGCGCGACGACGCCGGTCAGCGGATCGAAGTACGACAGCTGCTCGATCTCGTCGTCGAACAGCTCGATGCGCACGGCCTCGGTTTCGGAATCGGCCGGGTGCACGTCGATGACCTCGCCGCGCACACGGAAGCTGCCACGCTCGAGCACGGCGTCGTTGCGCACGTACTGCAGCGCCGTGAGGCGCTTGAGGATGTCGCGCTGGTCGATGCGCTCGCCGCGCGACAGGTGCAGGATCATCTGCAGGTACAGCTCGGGGTCGCCGAGGCCGTAGATCGAGGACACCGACGCGACGATGATCGTGTCGGCGCGCTCCAGGATCGCCTTGGTCGCCGACAGCCGCATCTGCTCGATGTGGGCGTTGATCGAGGCGTCCTTCTCGATGAAGGTGTCCGAGGCCGGCACGTAGGCCTCGGGCTGGTAGTAGTCGTAGTACGAGACGAAGTACTCGACGGCGTTGTGCGGGAAGAACGCCTTCATCTCGCCGTAGAGCTGCGCGGCCAGCGTCTTGTTCTGCGCGAGGATCATCGCCGGACGCTGCACGCGGGCGATGACGCTGGCCATCGTGAAGGTCTTGCCGCTGCCGGTGACGCCGAGCAGCGTCTGGTGCGCGAGCCCGTCCTCCAGGCCGCGCACCAGCGCGTCGATCGCCGCCGGCTGGTCGCCGGCCGGCTGATAGTCGGTGACGAGTTCGAATCGCTGCATGCTCGTGGCTCCTCGGCCTGCTTCGCGGCGCATGGGGAAGGGGATATACTGGCCCGCTGCGGCCCGTTCAAGACAAGCCGTTGATCCTCCGGTTCTTCGCCCTTTCTCCCTGTTAGCTCCGAGCTGCCGACATGAGCCTGTTCTCTGCCGTCGAAATGGCCCCGCGCGACCCGATCCTCGGGCTCAACGAGGCCTACAACGCCGATCCGCGCGCCACCAAGGTCAATCTGGGCGTGGGCGTCTACTTCACCGACGCCGGCCGCATCCCGCTGCTGCGCGCCGTCCAGGAGGCCGAGAAGGCCCGCATCGCCGCGGCCGCGCCGCGCGGCTACCTGCCGATCGAAGGCATCGCCGCCTACGACAAGCTGGTGCAGGAACTGCTGTTCGGAACCGCTTCACCGCTGCTCGCCGAAGGCCGCGTCGTCACCGCGCAGGCGCTCGGCGGCACCGGCGCGCTGAAGATCGGCGCCGATTTCCTGCGCCGCCTGCTGCCCGGTGCCAGCGTCGCGATCTCCGATCCGAGCTGGGAAAACCACCGCGCGCTGTTCGAATCGGCCGGCTTCGAGGTCGGCAGCTACCGCTATTACGACGCCCCGAACCACGGCGTCGACCTCGCCGGCATGCTCGCCGACCTCCAGGCCCTGCCGGCGAACTCGATCGTCGTGCTGCACGCCTGCTGCCACAACCCGACCGGCGCCGACCTGACGCCCGCGCAGTGGCAGCAGGTGCTGGCCGTGCTCGCCGAGCGCGGTCACGTGCCCTTCCTCGACATCGCCTACCAGGGCTTCGGCGACGGCATCGATGCCGACGCGGTCGCGGTGCGCCTGTTCGCCGAATCCGGCCTGCCGTTCTTCGTCGCCAGCTCGTTCTCGAAGTCGTTCTCGCTGTACGGCGAGCGCGTCGGCGCGCTGTCGATCGTCACCGGCAGCCGCGACGAATCGGCGCGCGTGCTCTCGCAGCTCAAGCGCGTGATCCGCACCAACTACTCGAACCCGCCGACGCACGGCGCCTCGATCGTCGCCGCCGTGCTCGGCAGCCACGAACTGCGCGCGCTGTGGGAGCAGGAACTCGGCGAGATGCGCGAGCGCATCCGCGCGATGCGCAGCGGCCTGGTCGCCGGCCTCGCCGCGGCCGGCGTGCCCGGCGACTACGGCTTCGTGCAGCGCCAGCGCGGCATGTTCTCGTACTCGGGCCTGAGCGCCGCCCAGGTCGAGCGCCTGAAGACCGAGCACGGCATCTACGCGGTCGGCACCGGGCGCATCTGCGTGGCCGCACTGAACACCACCAACCTGCCGACGGTCGCCGCCGCGATCGCGGAAGTCCTGCGCTGAGCATCGCGCAGCGGCCGTCCGGACACGGACGGCCGCTGCATCGCGGTTGACGCGCGTGGCGGCCATCTATAGGATGCGCGGCTCGCAACGGTTCCCCGATAGCTCAGTCGGTAGAGCAAGTGACTGTTAATCACTGGGTCGGCGGTTCGAGTCCGTCTCGGGGAGCCAATTACCGAATTTACCTGTACCGCCGTGCTGCATTGCAATGTCTGCACGTCGGCAAAGTGATTCACCGGTTTACGACAATTTAATTCATTCCCCGATAGCTCAGTCGGTAGAGCAAGTGACTGTTAATCACTGGGTCGGCGGTTCGAGTCCGTCTCGGGGAGCCAATTTGGAGGGTTGCGATCATCGCAACCCTCTTTTACTTTCTCCGCCAGCCATCGCTGCCGAATAAGCAGAACCGCCCGCGCCCTGCCCGGCCCGGGAAACAAGGCATCACAGCGATGGCCCGCCACGTTCGTTACGCTGTCCCGCATGCTTTCTGATCGATTAACCGATCCGCACGGACAGCGGACATTGGAGGGGGAGGTGCCTGTCATGTCTTTGCTCGCCATCATCGGACTTCTGCTGCCCAGCGCCACGGTTGCCGTGTTTGCCGAATGGCGCGCCCGACGCATCGGTGCCGGCACCGCCCGGCGCAAGGCCGCCGAGCCCTGGCAGCGCAGCGGCAGCCTGTTCTTCTCGCACGACTGACTGCGCCCCGCCCGGGGTTCAGAACTCGGCACTGCCGGGCGTGCGCGGAAACGGGATCACGTCGCGCACGTTCGCCATGCCGGTCACGTAGCTGACCAGGCGCTCGAACCCCAGTCCGAAGCCCGCATGCGGCACCGTGCCGTAGCGGCGCAGATCCCGGTACCAGCCGTAGCCGGCCGGATCCAGTCCGCATTCGCGCATGCGCGCATCGAGCACGTCGAGACGCTCCTCGCGCTGGCTGCCGCCGATGATCTCGCCGATGCCGGGCGCGAGCACGTCCATCGCCGCGACCGTGCGCCCGTCGTCGTTCAGGCGCATGTAGAAGCTCTTGATCGCCTTCGGGTAGTTCATGACCACGACCGGCCCGCCGACATGGCGCTCGGCCAGAAAGCGCTCGTGCTCGGACTGCAGGTCCGCTCCCCAGGTGACCGGGAACTGGAAGGTCTCGCCGCAGCCCTCCAGCACGCGCACCGCCTCGCTGTAGTCGATGCGCGCGAACGGCTGTTCGACCAGCGCTTCGAGGCGCGCGATGCAGCCCTTCAGGATGCGGTCGTCGAAGAACGCGAGATCATCGCCGCGCTCGTCGAGCACGGCGCGGAACACGGACTTCAGCAGCGCCTCGGCCAGATCGGCGTCGGCGGCGAGATCGGCAAAGGCGATCTCCGGCTCGACCATCCAGAACTCGGCGAGGTGGCGCGAGGTGTTGGAGTTCTCGGCGCGGAAGGTCGGGCCGAAGGTATATACGCGCGACAGCGCCAGGCAGTAGGCCTCGACGTTCAGCTGCCCGGACACGGTCAGGAAGGCCTCGCGCCCGAAGAAGTCCTGCGCGTAGTCGATGCGGCCCTCGGCCGTGCGCGGCAGGTTGGCGAGATCGAGCGTGCTGACCCGGAACAGCTCGCCGGCGCCCTCGCAGTCGCTGGCGGTGATGATCGGCGTGTGGACCCAGCAGTAGCCGTGCGCGCTGAAGAAGCGGTGGATCGCCTGCGCCAGGCAATGGCGCACGCGCGCGACCGCGCCGAAGGTGTTGGTGCGCGGACGCAGGTGCGCGACCGTGCGCAGGTATTCGAAGGTGTGCGGCTTCGGCTGCACCGGATAGGTTTCGGGGTCCTCGACCAGCCCGATGACCGTGAGCGTGTCGGCCTGCACCTCGACCGTCTGGCCCTTGCCGCCCGAGGCCACCAGCGTGCCGGTGACGCGCACCGAGCAGCCGCTGCCGAGGTGCAGCACCTCGCTGCGGTAGTTCGCGAGCGTATCCGGCACCACGCACTGGATCGCGTCGAAGCAGGAGCCGTCATGCACCGCGACGAACGACAGCCCCGCCTTGGAATCGCGGCGCGTGCGCACCCAGCCCTGCACGGTGACCGGCGTGCCGACGGCGACGGTACCGCCGAGCAGCGTGGCAATCGTGGGCAGATCGGTCATCGTCGGCACTCCCGGCAAGTCAGCAGCGCGGATCGCGGCGCCGGCAATGGTGGCATATTGCCGCCCTGACCGTGACCTCGCGCAGGGTGCCCCGCCATGCAGCTCATCGCCGTGCAGACCGACATCCGCTGGGAAGACAAGCCCGCCAATCACGAACACGTGCGGGAGCTGCTCGCCGCCGCCGCCCCGCCGCCGGGCGCGCTGGCCGTGCTGCCCGAGATGTGCATGACCGGCTTCAGCATGAAGGTCGCGAAGATCGATGAGGGCGAGGCGCGCCCGGGCGAGCAGTTCCTGAGCGCGCTGGCGCAGGAATTCGGCATCTTCATCTGCGCCGGCCTCGTCACGCGCGCCGATGACGGCCGCGGCCTGAACCAGTCGGTGACCTGGGCGCCGGATGGCAGCGAGCTGGCGCGCTACAGCAAGTGCCATCCGTTCTCGTTCGCGCACGAGGACCGCCACTACGCGAAGGGCGACGGCCCCGTGCTGTACGAATGGGCCGGGCTGCGGGTCGCGCCGACCATCTGCTACGACCTGCGCTTCCCGGAGCTGTACCGGATCGCCGCCGGGCGCGGCGCGCAGCTCTACACGGTCATCGCCAACTGGCCGCAGCGGCGCGAGGCGCACTGGCGGGCGCTGCTGGTGGCACGCGCGATCGAGAACCAGGCCTGGGTGATCGGCGTCAACCGCTGCGGCGACGACCCGTGGCTGCACTACGGCGGCGCCAGCCTGATCATTGACCCGCGCGGCGAGATCATCGCCGATGCCGGCAGCGGCCCCGGCACGATCCGCGCCGAGGTCCACCTCGATGCGCTGCTCGACTACCGCGCGAGTTTCCCGGCGCTGGCCGACATGCGCGGCGAGTTCGTGCCGGTCTGATGCCTGCCCCGGGTCCGTAAAAACGACGGGGCGGCGGACCTTGCGGCCGGCCGCCCCGCCAGGGGGGTACTGCGCGTGACGTGCTTACTTGCTGGTGCGACGGCGACGCGTCTTCGGCGCCGAATCGCCGCCCTCGCCCTGCGACTCACCGGCATCCGCCACGGTGTCATCGGCCACCGGCTCGGACGGCATCGGCTCGTAGACCGGCGTCTGCTGCTCGTA
>NZ_DAOLKE010000046.1:0-9525 GCF_035331805.1 Plasticicumulans sp.
ACGCTGCAGCGCTTCGCGCTCGCGCCCGGCCCCGGCCAGGCGCTGGCGCCAGGCATCGATGGCCGGGGCCGGCAGCGTTGCCGGATCGAAACCCGCCAGAAAGCGGTCGGCCGCCAGCCCCGGCCAGCCGGGCACGGCACGCGGGGTCGATGGCGAACCGGGCGCGGCGGCATCGAGCGCCGTGACCAGGGTCGTGCATTCGGCCGGGATCGTGGCCGTGCCGGGCGCGGGCGGCAGCGTCGCGCAGCCGCTGACGGCGAGCAGCAGCACGGACAGCGAGGGCAGCAGGCGGGCGGGGGGCATGCAGGAATCTCCGGGGAGGCCGGTGGCAGGTACGCAGCCGGCGGGTCGCAGCGATACAGTGCCCGGCCTTTGCGGCCTGCGGAGTACACCGGTGTGCAGCCGATCCTTCCATCACCCGCCCTGCGCTGGGATCTCTGGTGCCACGTCATCGACAACTATGGCGATGCCGGCGTCTGCTGGCGGCTGGCGCGCAGGCTGGTCGCGGTGCACGGCCAGCGGGTGCGGCTGTGGATCGACGCCCCGGCGGTGCTCGCGCGGCTGTGGCCGGCGATCGACGCGCAGGCGGCGCACCAGGTCGTGGCCGGCGTCGAGATCCGGCACTGGCGGGAATCTCTGGAAGCGGCCGAGTGCGCCGATGCCGGCGACGTGGTCGTCGAAGCCTTCGCCTGCGAACTGCCGGCGCCCGCGCGTGCCGCGCTGCAGGCGCGCCGGTCGCTGTGGCTGAACCTCGAATACCTGTCGGCCGAAGCCTGGGTCGAGGGCTGCCACGGGCTCGGCAGTGCGCAGCCGGGCGGGCGGACGCGCTACTTCTTCTTTCCGGGCTTCACGCCGGCGACCGGTGGCCTGATCGGCGCCGATGCGGCGTGCGCGCAGTGGGATGAGCGGGCCGCGCGTGCGTGGCTGGCCGCGCAGGGCGTGACGGGGCCGGCGGCGGCGCGGCGGCTGTCGCTGTTCACGTACGGCAATGCCGCACTGCCGGGCTGGCTGGAGGCGCTCGCAGCGGGCGATGAGCCGTGGCTCGCGCTGGTGCCGGACGGACGCACGCTGCGTGCGCTCGGCGACTGGCTCGGGGCGCCGCTTGCGCCCGGCGAAACGCGCACGCGCGCTGCGCTGAGCATCCACGCGCTGCCCTTCCTCGCGCAGGACGACTACGACCGGCTGCTGTGGAGCAGCCATCTCAACGTCGTGCGCGGCGAGGACAGCTTCGTGCGCGCGCACTGGGCGCGCCGGCCGCTGCTGTGGCAGGCCTACCGGCAGGACGGGGAGGCGCACCTCGACAAGCTCGAAGCCTGGCTCGCGCGGGCGCTGGACGGGCTGGAGGCCGGGGCCGCCGGCGCTGCGCGCGCAGCGCACCGGGCCTGGAACCGGGAGGCGGATTTCGCGGCGCACTGGCCGGCGCTGCGCGCGGCGCTGCCGGCGCTGGAGGTGCAGGCCGGGCGTTTTGCCGGGCGGCTGGCGGAAGGGCCGGAGCTTGCGGCCGCGCTGGTGGCGTTCGCGCAATCGAAGATAGAATAAGCAGTTTTTACACCCAACCCACCAGGATCACCCGATGAAAACCGCTCAGGAAATCCGCGCCGGCGCCGTCATTCTGGTCGACGGTCAGCCGATGGTCGTGCAGAAGGCTGAGTTCAACAAGTCCGGCCGCAACGCCGCGGTCGTGAAGATGAAGCTGAAGAACCTGCTGTCGGGTTCCGGCACCGAGACGGTCTACAAGGCCGACGAGAAGTTCGATGTCGTCATCCTCGACAAGAAGGAATGCACGTACTCGTACTACGCCGATCCGATGTTCGTGTTCATGGACGCCGAATACAACCAGTACGAGATCGAGCGCGACGATCTCGGCGATGCCGTCCACTACATCGTCGACGGCATGGAAGATGTCTGCGAAGTGACCTTCTACGAAGGCAAGGTCATCTCGATGGAACTGCCGACCATCGTCGTGCGCGAGGTCGAATACACCGAGCCGGCCGCACGCGGTGACACCTCGGGCAAGGTCATGAAGCTCGCGCGCCTCAAGGGCAGCGGCTACGAACTGCAGGTGCCGGCCTTCGTCGAGACCGGCGAGAAGATCGAAATCGACACGCGCACCAGCGAGTTCCGCAAGCGCGCGTGAAGCCGGTCACCCCCGCCGGATGTGTCCGCCCTCGCCCCCGGTCGCCGTCCGCGATCGGGGGCGATGCGTCTGGGCAGCCGCTATCCGCCGGTGATCGCCGACAGCGGCGCGAGCAGCAGTTCGCCACGCAGCAGCAGGCGCTCCGGCGTGCCGGCGTAGACGAGGCCGGCGTAGCGCGTCTGCTCGATGCCGATGCCGAGCCCGCTGCCGGCCGCGAGCAGCTCGGGGCCGTGCACGAGCAGGTGCAGCGCATCGTTGCTGCGCAGCCCGGCCACGGCCGGCGCGAGGATGCTCAGGTGATGCGCGGTATACACGAGCGGTTCGGCGCAGAAGTCATGCCCGGCCGCCGTCGCCTGTTCGAGCAGCGCACACGAGAGCAGCGCCGCGGCGTAGGTCTGCGGGAACACCGAGCGCGGTGCCAGTTCGTCGAACCACAGCGCCTGGTCGGCCAGCGCGCCGGCGAGGAAGTTCTTGGCGTGGCCGACGCTCGCGAACTTGCGCTTCAGGAACCAGGGGCCGCGCTGGCAGCGGTCGGGCTGCGCGCGCAGCGGCCCGGGGAAGGGCGCGCAGCTCAGGCCCGGCTCGTACAGCGCTTCGGCGCTCTGGCGCAGCCAGCCGGCCAGCACCAGGCTGTCGGCCTTGCGGATCAGCAGCCGGCGCGACAGCCCCGGCTCCGGAGTCTCGCGCCGGGCCGCCGCGCGCACTTCGGCCGTGAACGCCTCGCCCGGACACAGCGCGCCGGCGAAGGACAGATCCCAGTTCGTCCAGTGCAGGCCGTGCGCCGCGGCCCAGGCCGCGTCCTCGTCACGGGCCGGATGGGTCTGCCACAGATACTCGATCAGGGCTTCGAGCTGGAAGCCGAGCACCAGCGGACCCGGGAACGGGTTGGCGACGATGCGCTGCCAGTGGTGCGGATCGTGGAAGGGATTGAAGTCGTCGGTGGCATTGCGCGCGGCATCCACGTGGATCTGGGCAAACCGGCCTTCGAGCGTCGAGCTGGCGCGCATCGCGGACTCCGGGCCTGCGCCGCGCCGGCGGACTGCCGGTGCGCGTGCGGCCGTCGCCGAGCTTAGTCGCGCATGCGTGAGATCGAAGCCGGGGGAGTCGACGTCATCATCGTGTTCGGTGCGGCGCTGGCGGCGGACGGCTCGCCGGGGCCGGCGCTGCTGCGGCGCATCGAACACGCCGTCGCGCTGTGGCAGGCCGGGCGCGGGCGCTGGCTGCTGTGCTCGGGCGGACTCGTTGCCGGCACGCGCAGCGAAGCCGCGGTGATGGCCGGATGCGCGCGCGCTGCCGGAGTGCCGGCGCAGTGCATCGTCGAGGAGGACTGCGCGCGCAACACCTGGCAGAACGCGCAGTTCAGCGCAGCACTGCTGCGCAGGCATGGCTGGCGCACGGCGCTGCTGGTGACCGAGCGCTATCACCTGCCGCGCGCCCGGCTCGCCTGCCGGCTGAACGGGCTGCCGGTCGTTGCCGTCAGCGGTCCGGGGCATCCGCCCGGACGCGGCCGGGGCCGGCGCCTCGCCCTGGCGCTGCGTGAGGGACTCGCCTGCGGGATGATGCTCATGCGGGCTGCCGCGGCCATTCTGCGCCGTAACGGTGCAGAAAGCCGGCAGGCCGCCGGCGATTGAACGGGTGATCGTCCCGACACCGGTACTGCGCATGACGATTGCCGGCAATCTCCCGGGCGCCGGCAGCCGGTCGACACCGGTGGTTTCGGCAATTGCACCAGGTTGGCGCAAATCAGCATGAGCGCTGGCCCGGGCATTTCCGGTACGGACAAATCCGGTTTGTCCGCACCGGTCCCGGCAATACCGGCGCACTGCGTCATGGCCGGTGTGCCGGTGTCCAGCCTGCTGATGGTAAAGGGGAAAAATTACCGTGCCGTGTCCGGGAATTGCCAGCCAATAGCCGGCATCCGGAAGCGCGTGCATTTTCATCGGAAGCAGAATCTGTATAATCCCCCGCCCTTTCCGGGTATTGGGAACATTGCCGAAATGCCAGCTCAGAATATCGTTCCGAACACCGTCGCCACGTCTGCCGCCCATATCGAACCCTGCCACGGTTACGCCTTCGATGGTGATCTGGTGCGTCTGTACGCGCAGATCGCCGTCGATGCCGTGCCGGTGGCCAATGCCGAATGGGCCGTGCAGCTCTGGGCCTGCGCGACGCCGTTTGCCGGCGGTGAACTGCACGGGACCAAGATCGCCGAGGTGCGCGCCGCGGTGGCGGCCGAGGCGCCGGCCTGGCTCGATGCGACCACGACGGCGCTGCCGCCGGCCGGGGCCGGCGAGCATGCGATGGTGCTCGTGCTCGCCAGCGGCGACGACGGCCACTTCGCGGCGATCCACGACTATGCGAACTATCCGCACGCCGAACGCTTCGTGCTGCCGCGCCTCGGCGGCACGGTCGGCTACCGGATCGACGGCGGCAGCGTCACGCTCGAAGTCGGATCGGTCGCCAACCCGCGTCCGGCCGACAACCTCAGCGGTTCGCTCGCGCTTGAGTTCTGGGCGCTCGCCGCGCCGTATGCCGGTGCCGATGCGTTCGCCGGCAGCAAGCTCGCCGGCGTCGATCTCGGCACGCTGGCCGGTGGCTGCGCGCTCGACGGCCTGACCTTCACGCTGAGCTGTGCCGGCCAGCCGGACGGCGTCTGGTATCCGGTGCTGATGCTGCGCGAGTGGACGGCCGCCGGCTGGGTCACGCGTGACTACACCGCCTTCGCGCCCTCGGGCACTGCCGCGCCGCTGGCCGCCGCCCCGGTGGCGCAAGCCCCGGCCGTCGAAACCGCTCCGCTTGCCGAAGCGCCGGTCATCGAGGCGCCGGCCGCCGCGCCTGCGGTCGTCGAGCCTGCACCGGCCGTGAAGCCGGCCAAGGCCAAGGCCAGGAAGGCAAAGGCCGCGGCGTCGGGACCGGCGGTGTCGGTGAACACCTCGACGGTGACCGCGCTGGCCGAGGTCAAGGGCATTTCGAAGACCGTCGCTGCCGCCATCGTCGCCGCCCGCCCGTATGCGAGCCTCGACGATCTGCTGCGGGCCAAGGGCGTTGGCGCCAAGCTGCTCGAAAAGCTGCGTGCGCAGCTGACGCTGTAAGCCGGCCGCGTCTCATGCGGCCGGTGGTCGCCCGCTGCACGGGCGGCGGCGCGGCGGCGGGAGATTCGTCCCGGGATCAGATCAGGTCACGGGATCAGGTGGGGAGGCCGCTCCAGCCGAATGTGCGCCGGCGCTCGCGGCTGGCGCGCCGGTCCGAGTGATCCGGCTCGTAGCGCAGGCCGGTGCGCCGGTCCATGCCGCTGCGCCGTTCGCCGCGGCGCCGGTCCTGGATGGTTTCGTACTGGCAATGGCAGTGCTCGCAGCCGCCATCGGCGAGCGGCATCAGCGGTGCGTGGCCGGGCGGGTACAGCCGGGCGGCCTGCGCGTGGGCAGCCGCACAGGCGCCGGCGCCGGGCACGATGCGGACCGCCTGCCAGGGCTGCGCGCGACCGGCCGCGGGTGCGGGCGTGCGCGTGCGTTCGACGCGCGGCGGCAGACGCACGAACACCCGGATCATCCAGGCCGACAGGGCAGCCACCAGCAGGGCGAGAAACCAGGACATGGACAGGGACATCGTCGGAACCCGCGCGCCGGCGCGAGTCCGCCGGAACGTCTTGTCTGGACGATCACCGGCCGGGCTGTCCGGTCGGCACCGGCCTCCTGGCAGGTCCGCTCCGGGACCGATCCACGGCGCACCGGATATCGCGCTGGAGCGCGCCGGCGACCTCCGCTCTGCCGCCGGAGGATTTTTCGTAAAGTTTAGTCACATGATCGTCCGGATCCGTCCGGACTTGAGCGCCGTCGACGGCTTCAGGCGAGCGTGCCGCCGTCGATGGTCAGCGCCTGGCCGGTGATGGCGCCGGCCGCCGGCGAGCACAGCCAGAGCGCCAGCGCCGCGACCTCCGCGGGCTCGACGATGCGCCCGAGCGGCACGCCGGCGGCGGCCTGCGCGGCGTCGATGCCGAGTTCGGCGTAGCGGGCCTCGGCCATCGCCGTGCGCGTCCAGCCCGGACAGATGGCGTTGACGGTGATGCCGCGCGCCGCCGCCTGCAGCGCCAGCGAGCGCGTCAGCCCGAGCACGCCGTGCTTGGCCGCGCAGTAGGCCGGCTGGTCCGCCACGCCGCGCAGTGCCAGCACCGAGGCGATGTTGACGATGCGGCCGTGTCCATCGGGCAGCCGCGGCAGCGCGGCGCGGCAGGCGTGCCAGGTGCCGTCGAGGTTGGTCGCGAGGATGGCGCGCCAGCGCGCATCGTCGTCCTCGGAGCCGACCGGATTGCTGCCGGCGAGGCCGGCATTGCAGACCAGCGCATCGAGCCGGCCGAAGCGCCCGAGCACCGCCTCGACCAGCGCGTGCACGGCCGCGCCGTCGCTCACGTCACAGCCCTGCACCAGATCGGCGGCTGCGGACAGTGCCGGGCCTGGCGTGCGCGCGCAGCCGGCCGTGCGCCAGCCGGCGCCGGCAAAGGCCTGCACGATCGCCAGCCCGATGCCGCGCGAGGCGCCGGTGACCAGTACGACCGGGGTGTCTGCATTTTTTGTCATCGTATGGTTCATCTTGTCATCGAATCAGCCGCTGATCCGGTTCAGGCAGCCGTGAAGCCGCCGTCGACCGCCAGCACGGTACCGGTGATGAACGAGGCGGCGTCCGAGGCGAGAAACGCGATCGTCCACGCGATCTCGCGCGGCTCGGCCAGCCGCCCGAGCGGGATCGCGCCGACGTAGGCCTCGGCGCCCTCGACGGGGAAGGCCTCCGGGTAGCGCCGGCGCAGGTCGGCGAACACCTGACGCAGCATCGGCGTGTCGGTGCTGCCGGGGGCGATGGCGTTGACGCGGATGCCGTGCGCAGCCCAGTCGAGCGCGGCGCTGCGCGCAAGCTGTGCGAGCGCGGCCTTGCTGGCGCCGTAGATCGCCGAGCCCTTCTTGCCGACGAAGGCCTGATCGCTGGCGACGTTGACGATCGCGCCGCCTCCGGCCGCGATCAGGTGCGGAATCACCGCCTGCATCAGCAGGAAGGGGGCGAGCAGGTTCACGTCGAGCACGCGCCGTGCTTCGGCGAGCGGCGTGTCGGTGACGCTGCCGATCAGCGTCACGCCGGCATTGTTGACGAGCAGATCGAGCCGGCCGGCGCGCGCGGCCACGGTCTCGACGTGTCCGGCGATCGATTCCAGATCGGCGAGATCGACCTCGGGCAGGTCGAAGCCGTGCACCTGCACGCCGAGCCCTTCGAGCAGCGCGGCGGTCGCAGCGCCGATGCCGGTGCGATGACCGGTGACGATCGCCACCTTGCCGGCAAGACCGGGCAGGCAGGGGGCGGGCGGGGGATTCGGCATGCGGGCAGGCTCCGGGCGCGGGGCAGGGGCGCGAGTATGTCGCAAGCGGTGACGGGCCGCTGCCGCTGGCCCTGCTGCGCCATACTGACCGTCTGACGCACGCAACCACCGGGGCGTGTGCCGTGTCTGAATCCTGGCCGGTGTTCTCCCTTCCGTGCCCGGCGCTGCCGAGGTTCGATCATGACCACTCCCTGCGATTCCCGGACGTGCGCGCCAGCCGGCGCGTGCGTTGCTTCGTGTCGCCAGCGCCTGCGGCGCGGCGTCTGGCTGGCCGGCTGCCTGCTCGTGCTCGGCGGCTGCGTCGAGCCGGCCTACTACGGCGGCTCGCCGTATTACGAAGAAAGAAATTCGTATTATGAAAGCAGGCCGGTGTACACGCAGCCGGATTACTACGGCGGCAGCTATTACCGGCCGACTCCCCGGGTCCAGGCGTATTACTACGACCGCGGATACTCGCATGCGCGGCGGGATCGCGACTGGCATGACCACGACCGTGACCGGCGCGGTCGCGATTACCGCGATGATGACCGGCGCTCGCGCAATGACGGTCGCGGCGATGAGCATCGCGAAGCCCGCCGCGATCAGGACCGGTCCCGGGATTCCGGCGATCATCGGGCCTCTTCCGGCCGGCGTACCGATTTGGAATGGACGGACCGCATGCGCAGGGCCCAGGGTGGTAACGGTGAAACACGTCCGTATGACTGATGCCGTCCGGCAGCCTGAAGTCCGGAGGCCGGCCCTTGTCCGCTGGGGGCTTGCAGGCATCCTGCTGGCCCTGACAGGCGGCTGCGTGGCGGTCGCGCCCGATTACGGCTACGGCTACGGCTACGGCTACGCCCCGGCCTATTCGCCGGCGCCGCCGGCCTACAGCTACGCCCCCGCGCCCGTGGTCGTCGCGCCGCCGGTGGTCGTGCGGCCGTACTACCGGCCTTATTACCGCGATTACCGGCCTTATCCTCGCCCTTATTACCGGCCTTATCACAATCACGGCGGCTGGGGGCATGGCCATCGCCGCTACTGAGCGCCCGGCCCTCCGGGGCCGGACGGGCCTGCTGCTCGCACTCTGCTGCCAGGCGGGTGCGGCAGCAGAGCCGTCGCCGTTCACCGGCCTCTGGGCCGATGCCCCCGGCCTGCACCGGCTGGCGCTGGTGGACTCCCCGGCTGGACACCTGCAGGCCGTGCTCTACGGCACGCTGGCCGATGGCCGGCGCTACGTGGTCAGTGCCGGATCGGTCCGGGAAGCCGATGACGGCCTGTGGCTCGACTGGCCGGCTCCGGCCGCCTATCGCGGGCCGGTCGCCGGCGCGGATGCGCTTGCCGGGCACCGGGCCGAGCTGCCGCCGGTGGCCGGCCTCGCACCCGGGCCCAGTCGCTGGCAGGCCGTGCGCGCGGCCGGCGGATTGCGGTTGCGCTGCCTGCACGGCTGTGCCGGCTGGCCCGCGGAGCTGCATCTGACACCGACGCCGGCCGGGCGCTGAGCCCGGGTTCTCGCAGGACGAATTTCCAGTTCACGCCGTTTCGGCACCGCCGGCATTGATGTGCGGCAGCCGGGGCGTGGACGTGATTCGCAATCCTGATCCCGGTCAATGAAAAGCCCGGCAGATTGTGAGCAAATGTGGGCAGACACGCAGATACAACGATAGACAGGGATGCGCGGGATCGGATTTTCGAATCACGAACCACAGAGCACCAATGAGAGGAGAGCCATCATGTGTACCTTCGACTCGCCGTTTGAACGCTGTCCGGTCTGCCAGCAGATCGTGCTGCTCGACTCGACCCAGAAGGAATGCGCACACGAACACAGCTGCGTGCCGGGACAGGTCTGCCCGCTCGGCGCGTATTTCGACGGCCTGAAGTTTCAGGAGAGCGCACAGGAGCGCAAGGTCATCGCCATCCAGCCGCTCGGCTGAGACGGCAAGTCATTCGGGAGGGGGAACCCGGAGCTGACCGTACACGGACGTGCGGCAGGCAAAAAAGGCGGGGCGGCGGCAGGATGCCGACCGCCCCGACTCCATCTGGATGGGTT
>NZ_DAOLKE010000046.1:9625-16751 GCF_035331805.1 Plasticicumulans sp.
AAAAAGGCGGGGCGGCGGCAGGATGCCGACCGCCCCGACTCCATCTGGATGGGTTGCGGATGGATGGGTTACGGATGGATGGGCTGCGCGGGCCGGGAAGGCCGGCTCAGTCGCCTTCCTCGGCGATGGCCGGCGTCGCGGCCCGCCGGCGTTCGATCAGCCGGGCGATGTAGACGCCGATCTCGAACAGCATCCACATCGGCACCGCCAGCAGCGTCTGCGAGATCACGTCCGGCGGGGTCAGCACCGCGCCGACCACGAAGGCACCGACCACCACGTACGGGCGCTTGGCGGCGAGCTGATCGGCGGTCATGACGCCGAACAGCACCAGCACGACGGTCGCAACCGGCACCTCGAAGCAGACGCCGAACGCGAAGAAGATCGTCAGCACGAAGTCGAGGTAGTGGTTGATGTCGGTCATCACCGCCACGCCCTGCGGTGCGGTGGTGGTCAGGAACGCGAAGAACACCGGCAGGATCACCCAGTACGCGAAAGCCATGCCGGCGTAGAACAGCGCCGTGCTGGCCGCGACCAGCGGCAGCGCGTACTGCTTCTCGCGCGGATACAGGCCCGGCGCGACGAAGGCCCAGACCTGGTACAGGATCCACGGCATCGCCAGGAAGATCGCCATGACCAGGCAGAGCTTCAGTGGCGTCAGGAACGGCGAGATCACGTCGATCGCGATCATGCTGCTCGATGCCGGCATGTGCGCGATCAGCGGCTGCGCGAACTGGCTGTAGACGCCGTTGGCAAACGGCAGCAGGCAGAGCAGCACGGCGAAGACGCCGGCCACCATGCGCAGCAGCCGGTCCCGCAGTTCGAGCAGATGCGTCAGGATCGGCTGTTCGCTGTCGTGGATCTGCTGGCTCACGGTTCAGTCTCGGTGCGCGGCGGCGGCCGGGGCGGGTGATGCCGGCGTTGCGGCGGGGGCGGTGGGGGGCGAACTGGCGGCCGGCAGCGGTGCGGCGGTTTCGACCGGTGGCGTGAGCGGCTCCGGCGTGGCGGCCGTGCGCGGGTCGGCGCTCTGCACGCTGGAGCGCAGTTCGCTTTCCAGCGTGCGGATCTGGTCGTGCAGCTGGCGGAACTGCTCGGCCGTGTCGTGCTCGGCGATCGTGCGCTTCATCTCCTCGATCTGCAGTTCGCGCTCGACCTCGGAGCGCACGGTCGAGACGATCTGCCGCGCCCGCCCGACCCAGCGCCCGACCGTGCGCGCGACGCCGGGCAGCCGTTCGGGGCCGATCACGACCAGCGCGACGACGCCGATCAGCACCAGCTCCCAGAAGCCGATTTCGAACATCGTGCGGCTGCCGGCTCAGACCTTCGGCGGCTCGCGGTCGTGCTCGCGGGTCGCCTGACCCTCGATCACGCGACCGTGCTCGATGCTGCCGGCCGGCTTCGGCGGCTCGGCCGGCTGCGCCGGGGTTTCCGGCTTGTTGTCGTTCTCGGCCATCGCGTCCTTGAAGCCCTTGACGGCGGCGCCGAGGTCGGAGCCGACGTTGCGCAGCTTCTTGGCGCCGAACACGACCAGCACGATCAGCAGCACGATCAGCCAGTGCCAGATGCTTCCGAAACCCATGGGGGCAGTCCTCTCTTCTCTCTTTCAGTGGCCGGCGCCGCGGGATGCGGGCGCCGGGGCGGGCGCGCGGGCCGGAGCGGGGGTGTCAGTCCGGCGTACGCGCGGCCTTCTCGGCCAGTCCCGACAGGCCGAAGCGCCGGTCGAGTTCGGCGAGCACGGCCTCGGGACCGAGGTTCTGGTGCGCGAGCAGCACCAGCGTGTGGAACCAGAGGTCGGCAATCTCGTAGACCAGATGCTGCGCATCCCCGTCCTTGGCGGCGAGCACGGTCTCGGTGGCTTCCTCGCCGATCTTCTTGAGGATCGCGTCGAGTCCCTTGCCGTAGAGCTTCGCGACGTAGGAGCTGGCCGGATCGGCGCCCCTGCGGCTTTCGAGCACGGCGGCGAGGCGCGCGAGCACGTCGTCGGCGCGCAGCAGGGCGCCGGCGGGGGAGCTGGTCATGAGCGGTAGATCTCGTCGGGGCGCTTCAGGACCGCTTCGACCGCGGTCCAGTCGCCATTGGCATCAAGCGCCTGGAAGAAGCAGTGGTGACGGCCGGTGTGGCAGGCGATGCCGCCGACCTGCTCGACTTCGAGCAGCAGCACGTCGGCGTCGCAGTCGAGGCGCAGGTCGCGGACCTTCTGCACATGCCCGGATTCCTCGCCCTTGTGCCAGAGCCGGCCGCGCGAGCGCGACCAGTACACGGCCTCGCCGGTGGCGACGGTGTGCGCGAGCGCCTCGCGGTTCATCCACGCGAACATCAGCACGCGGCCGCTGCCGGCTTCCTGGGCGATGACCGGCACCAGGCCGTCGGCGGTCCAGCGGATCGCATCGAGGGCGGCGGCCGAGATCGTGGCCGGGGCGCTCACAGCCGCACCTCGATGCCGCGCGCGGCCATGTGGCGCTTGGCCTCGCCGATCGTGTATTCGCCGAAGTGGAAGATGCTGGCGGCGAGCACGGCATCGGCGCCGGCGAGCTGCACGCCGTCGGCGAGATGATCAAGGTTGCCGACGCCGCCCGAGGCGATCACCGGCACCGGCACCGCCTCGGTGATGGCGCGCGTCAGTTCGAGGTCGAAGCCGATCTTCGTGCCGTCGCGGTCCATGCTGGTCAGCAGCAGTTCGCCGGCACCGAAGGCGGCCATGCGCTGCGCCCATTCGATGGCGTCGAGGCCGGTGCGCCGGCGTCCGCCGTGCGTGAAGACTTCCCAGCGCAGCGGCTCGCCGGCGGCGCTGGTGCGCTTGGCGTCGATCGCGACGACGATGCACTGGTTGCCGAAGTAGTCGGCGGCCTCGCGCACCAGCTCGGGCCGGCTGACCGCGGCGGTGTTGATCGAGACCTTGTCGGCGCCGGCGTTGAGCATGCGCCGCACGTCGGCGACCGAGCGGATGCCGCCGCCGACGGTCAGCGGGATGAACACCTGGCCGGCGACCTGCTCGACGACGTGGACCATGGTCGCGCGGTCATCGGAACTGGCGGTGATGTCGAGGAAGGTGATCTCGTCGGCGCCCTCGGCGTCGTAGCGGCGCGCGATCTCGACCGGATCGCCGGCATCGCGGATCTCGACGAAGTTGACTCCCTTGACGACGCGTCCGGCGTCCACGTCGAGGCAGGGGATGATGCGTTTGGCGAGGCCCATTTCAGGTCTTCCGTTGGTCCACGTAGCGCTGCGCCTCGGCGAGATCGAGCGTGCCCTCGTACAGCGCGCGCCCGAGGATGGTGCCGGCGACGCCTTCGCCTTCGACCGCGCACAGGGCCTTGATGTCATCGAGATTGGTGACGCCGCCCGAGGCGATGACCGGGATCGACACGGCCTGCGCGAGGCGCACGGTGGCCTCGACGTTGACGCCCTGCATCATGCCGTCGCGGCCGATGTCGGTGTAGACGATGGCCTCGACGCCATCGCGCTCGAAGCGCTGCGCGATGTCGATCACGTCGTGCTTCGAGAGCTTCGACCAGCCATCGACGGCAACCTTGCCGTCGCGGGCATCGAGTCCGACGATCACGTGCCCCGGAAAGGTCATGCACAGGTCCGACACGAAGTGCGGCTCCTGCACGGCCTTGGTGCCGATGATCACGTAGCGCACGCCGGCGTTGAGGTAGGTCTCGACGGTTTCCTCGCTGCGGATGCCGCCGCCGACCTGGATCGGCAGGTCCGGAAAGGCATCGGCGATGCGGCGCACGACCTCGGCGTTCTGCGGCCGGCCGGCGAAGGCGCCGTTGAGGTCGACGAGGTGCAGGCGCTGCGCGCCGGCCTGCACCCAGCGCCCGGCCATCGCCACCGGATCGTCGGAGAACACGGTGGAGTCCTCCATCCGTCCCTGGCGCAGGCGGACGCACTTGCCGTCTTTCAGATCGATGGCCGGTATCAGCAACATGGGCGAGGTCCTCTGTCCCCGGGGGTGCTAGCGAGCGGTGGAAGTCGTCAGGCCGTCCGGTCGGGGTCCCAGGCGGCGAAGTTGGCGAGCAGCTGCAGTCCGGCGGCCGCGCTCTTCTCGGGATGGAACTGCACGGCGAACACGTTGGCGCGGGCCAGGGCGGTGGCGAAGCGGATGCCGTATTCGGTCTCGCCGGCGACCAGGGCCGGATCGGCCGGGGCGAGGTGGTAGCTGTGCACGAAATAGAAGCGGGCGCCGTCCTCGATGCCGGCCCAGAGCGCGTGCGGGCGTATCTGCTGCACGCAGCTCCAGCCCATGTGCGGAATCTTCAGCCGCAGGCCGTGCGCATCCCGCAACCCTTCCGGGAAGCGGTGCACGTCGCCTGCGAACACGTCGAGGGCGGCGATGCCGCCGTTCTCGTCGCTGTGCGACATCAGCGCCTGCGGCCCGAGGCACATGCCGAGGAAGGGTTTCTCGCGGGCGGCGCGGCGCACGGTTTCGACCAGGTCGAGCCGGGCGAGCTCCTGCATGCAGTGGCCGATCGCGCCCTGACCCGGGAAGACGACGCGGTCGGCCTCCAGGATGTCGGTGGCGCGCTGCGTGACGCGCACGCGTGCAAGCGGCGCAACGTGTTCGAGGGCCTTGGCAACCGAGTGCAGGTTGCCCATTCCGTAGTCGATGACGGCGATGACGGCAGACATTCAGCGATTCCCGGCGACGGCGGTGGTCGGCGTCAGAGCGTGCCCTTGGTCGAGGGCATGATTCCCTGCATGCGCGGATCGGGTTCTGCGGCCATGCGCAGGGCCCGTCCGAACGCCTTGAACAGGGTTTCGGCGATGTGGTGGGCGTTGCGCCCGCGCAGGTTGTCGAGGTGCAGCGTCAGCTGGGCGTGGTTGACGAAGCCCTGGAAGAATTCGCGGATCAGGTCGACGTCGAACTCGCCGATGCGCGCCCGCGGGTACTCGACGAAGTACTCGAGCCCGGGCCGGCCGGAGAAATCGACGACGACGCGCGACAGCGCCTCATCGAGCGGCACGTAGGCGTGGCCGTAGCGGCGGATGCCGCGGCGGTCGCCGAGCGCATCGCGCAGGGCCTGACCGAAGGCGATGCCGACATCCTCGACCGTGTGGTGCGCGTCGATGTGCAGGTCGCCGCGGCAGCTGATGTCGAGGTCGATCAGGCCGTGGCGGGCAACCTGGTCGAGCATGTGTTCGAGAAACGGCACGCCGGTGTCGAAGCGGCCGTGGCCCTGGCCGTCGAGGTTGATCGCGACGCGGATCTGCGTTTCGAGCGTGTCGCGCCGGATCTCGGCAGTTCGTGCGGACATGTGCGGTGGGGTTCCCGGCTGGCGCATCTTGCAAATCGTTAGCATATACGGGTGTGCCGGCCACTGGAAACGCTGCGGACATGCGCATTTGCGCCTCCGGTGGTTTCGTTGCGTCAGGTCAATGAATCTGGTGCAATGAAGTGTCAACGCCTCGTGCCGGTATGCCGCCGATGAACGACTGTTCCCCGAAGCCGCTCGATCTCGCCATGCTGCGCCTGGCCTGCCAGAACTGCAGTCTCCATGAGCTGTGCCTGCCGGTCGGCATCGGCCTCGACGATGTCGGCCGCCTCGACCAGATCATCAAGCGCAAGCGCCCGCTGGCGCGCGCCGACCACATCTTCCGGCTCGGCGACGAGTTCCGCTCGGTCTACGCGATCCGCGCCGGCTCGGTGAAGACCTACACGATGACCGAGACCGGCGGCGAGCAGATCATCGGCTTCTACCTGCCCGGCGAGATCATCGGCCTCGACGCCATCCACAACGGCGCGCATCCGTCGAGCGCCCGCACGCTCGAAACCACCAGCATCTGCGAAATCCCGTTCGCGCAGCTCGAAGACCTCGCGGTCGCGATCCCCTCGCTCGGGCGCCAGCTCGTGCGCATCATGAGCCGCGAGATCCACTCCGACGACGAACTGCTGACCCTGCTCGGCAAGAAGTCGGCCGAGGAGCGCCTCGCCTCGCTGCTGATGAGCCTGTCGCTGCGCCTGCAGCAGCGCGGCTTCTCGGCACGCGAGTTCCATCTTTCGATGTCGCGCAACGACATCGGCAACTACCTCGGCCTCGCGGTCGAGACCGTCTCGCGGCTGTTCACGCGCTTCCAGCAGATCGGCCTGATCACGGTCAACAACAAGCACGTGCGCATCGAGGACCTCGCCGCGCTGCGCGAGATCGCCGGCGCCAACCGCGGTGCCGCCTGTACGGCCGCCCGCGCCGCCACCGGCGCCTCGCACTGAGTCAACGTCGCGGCGCCCGCCGCGACCGTTAAATTCCGTAAAGGTTCCATCTCCTGCCTGCTAGCTTTGACGTGCGTCACGATTGACGCGCGTCATTTCGTCGCGCATTGCACTTTCGGATAGTGGCGAGGCTCGACTTTGGTGCAAGGCGGGGGGAGGTCTGCGCCTCGCGCCGGGCAAATCGGCAGATAAGAGCGGCGGGCGGGGCGTGCGCACCCTGTCCGGCGAGACTCGTGACCTGAGGTAGCGTTATGGATGCCCAAACGACTTACAACTACAAGGTCGTGCGCCAGTTCACCATCATGACCGTGGTCTGGGGCATCGTCGGCATGGCCGTCGGTGTCCTGATCGCGGCGCAGCTGGTGTGGCCGGCGCTGAACTTCGACCTGCCTTTCCTGACCTACAGCCGCCTGCGTCCGCTGCACACGAACGCGGTCATCTTCGCCTTCGGCGGCTGCGCGCTGTTCGCCACCTCGCTGTACGTGGTGCAGCGCACCTGCCAGACGCGCCTGTTCTCGGACGGCCTTGCCGCGTTCGTGTTCTGGGGCTGGCAGCTGATCATCGTGCTGGCGGCGCTGACGCTGCCCTTCGGCATCACCTCCGGCAAGGAGTACGCCGAACTGGAGTGGCCGATCGACATCCTGATCGCCGTCGTCTGGATCGCCTACGCGATCCTGTTCTTCGGCACGATCATGAAGCGCCGCACCCCGCACATCTACGTCGCCAACTGGTTCTACGGCGCCTTCATCCTGACCGTCGCGCTGCTGCACGTGGTCAACAGCGCCGAGCTGCCGGTCAGCCTGACCAAGTCGTACTCGGTGTATCCGGGCGCGATCGATGCGATGGTGCAGTGGTGGTACGGCCACAACGCGGTCGGCTTCTTCCTGACCGCCGGCTTCCTCGGGATGATGTACT
>NZ_DAOLKE010000047.1:0-16712 GCF_035331805.1 Plasticicumulans sp.
GAACACGGCTTTCATGGCCTCGCTCACTTCCGCTTGTGTCTTCTTGCTGACGTGGACCAGCACGTTGCGATAGAAATGCACCTTGCAACGTTGCCACTCGGCCTTGAATACCTTGCGTACGGCCGCCTTCAAACCGCTATGCGCGTCGGAGATCACCAACACCACGCCGTGCAAACCGCGCTCTTTCAGGCTTTTCAGAAACTGCGTCCAGCCCTCTTCGCTCTCGGTGGGAATCAGGTCAAAGCCCAACACTTCGCGCCGGTTCGACGGGCCTATCCCGGTGGCGATCACGCAAGCCATCGATTCGACTCGCTCATCGTCGCGCACCTTTTCATACATCGCGTCGATCCACAGGTAGCGAATCTCGCCCAGCGGCCGCTCGCGAAACGCCCGCACCTTCTCGTCCAACGCCGCGCACAACTGGCTCACCTGGCCGGCCGACACCCCGGCGATGCCGAAGCTCTCCAGCACTGTCTCGATCTTGCGCGTGGAAACTCCTTGCACCACCGCTTCCTGAATCACGCTCACCAGCGCCTGCTCGCTCCGCTTCCGGTGTTCGATGAAGCTTGGCACGAAACCGCCTTCGCGCAGCTTGGGAATCCGCAGCTGCATCGTGCCCAGCCGCGTGTCGAAGCGCCGGTCGCGGTACCCGTTCCGGTGCGTGCCGCGTTCTTCGCTGCGCTCATACGGCTCGGCCCCGACCCGGGCGGTCGCCTCCGCTTCGCCGATGAAATTCAGCAACATCTCCGCAGCCTCGCGCGGCCCGGGAGCGGGGACGGCAGTCCGGAATTCGAATTCGGCGGCTGCGCGCACCGGCCGCTGTGCGCCGATCTCGCCGGCAAGCGCATGCAGCCCTACCTGAGCCGCGTGCTGGACCCCGGCGCGGCACCGGCCGGCTGGAGCCGCCACGACGGCGAGGAATTCCTGTACGTGCTCGCCGGGCGCGTGCAAGTGCTGACCGAGTTCTACGCCCCGGCCGAGCTGGGTCCCGGCGAGGGCTGCTATCTCGACAGCCGCATGGGCCACCGCGTCGAGCGCCTCGGCGACGAGGAACCGCGCCTGCTGTGGATCGCCACGCGCCCGCAGGCCGGCGACGCGCCGTGATTCCCGGACGCCGCCGGTCGATGGCCCGTGCCGGAAACAACCCTCATTCCCTGTCCTTCCCGGACGCACCGGAGCCCAGATCGTGACCACTCCCCTTGCCCGTAGCGGTGCGCGCATCCTCGTCGATCAGCTGCTCGCGCTCGGCGCCGATCTCGGTTTCTGCGTGCCCGGCGAGAGCTATCTGCCGGTGCTCGATGCGCTGTACGACGCCCGCGACCACTTCCGGCTGATCACCTGCCGCAACGAAGGCGGCGCCGCGTTCATGGCCGAGGCCGCCGGCAAGCTGACCGGCCGCCCCGGGCTCTGCTTCGTCACGCGCGGGCCCGGTGCCTGCAATGCCGCGATCGGCGTGCACACGGCGCAGCAGGATTCGACGCCGATGCTGCTGTTCATCGGTCAGGTCGGTCGCGCCTTCCGCGGCCGCGAAGCCTTCCAGGAGGTCGACTACCGGCAGATGTACGCGCCGCTCGCGAAGTGGGTGACCGAACTCGACAGCGCCGCGCGCATCCCGGAAATCCTCGGCCGCGCCTGGCACGTCGCCACCAGCGGCCGGCCCGGACCGGTGGTGATCGCGCTGCCCGAGGACGTGCTCGCCGAGACCGCGAGCGTCGCCGATGCCGTGCCGCTGGCGCTGGCCGCGCCGCCCCTCGCCGAAAGCGAGCTGGCCGCGCTCTGCGAAAGGCTCGCCGCCGCCGAGCGGCCGATGCTGATCGTCGGCGGCAGCAACTGGAGCGCCGCCGGACGCGCGGCGCTGCATGCCTTCGCCGAAGGCTGGCAGCTGCCGGTCGCCGCCGGCTTCCGCCGGCAGGACATCTTCGACAACCGCCGCGCGCAGTACGCCGGCGAGCTCGGCACCTCGGTCGCGCCGACGCTGGCGCGGCGCGTGCGCGAGGCCGACCTGCTGCTGGTGCTCGGCTCGCGCCTCGGCGAGATGACGACGAACGGCTACACGCTGGTCGAAGCGCCGCTGCCGCGCCAGACGCTGATCCACGTCCACCCCGATGCGCTGGAGCTGAACCGCGTCTACCGCCCGGCGCTCGCGCTCGCGACGCACCCGGCGCAGGCCGCCGTGCAGCTCGCCGCGCGCCCGGCCCCGGCCGCCCTCCGCTGGGCGGAGTGGACCGCCGCGGCGCGCGCCGAGCACGAGGCCAACCGCCAGCCCGACCCGATGGCCGGGGCGCTCGATCTCGGCGAGGTCATGCGCGTGCTCGATGCCGCGCTGCCGGCCGATGCCATCGTCTGCAACGGCGCCGGCAACTACACCGGCTGGCCGCAGCGCTTTCACTGCTTCTCGCACTATCCGTCGCAGCTCGCCCCGACCAGCGGCGCGATGGGCTACGGCGTGCCGGCCGCGATCGCGGCGGCGGCCGTGCATCCGACGCGCATCGCCGTCGCCTTCGCCGGCGACGGCTGCTTCCAGATGAACGGCCAGGAACTGGCGAGCGCGGTGCAGGCCGGTTTGAAGCCGCTCATCCTCGTCATCGACAACGGCCAGTACGGCACCATCCGCATGCACCAGGAACGCCACTTCCCGGACCGGCGCATCGCCACGGCGCTCTGCAACCCCGACTTCGCTGCCCTCGCCCGCGCCTGCGGCGCCTTCGGCGAGCGCATCGAATGCACCGGCGCCTTCGCGCCGGCCCTCGAACGCGCGCTCGACTGCGATCGCGCGGCCCTGCTGCACCTCATCGTCGATCCCGAACAGATCAGCACGCGCCAGACGCTGACGGCGCTGCGCGCGGCCACGCGCTGAGCGTTCTCCCCTTTCCGCATCGAGTCCTTGCCCATGTCCGACCCCCTGCTCCGCTCCCTCGGCCTCAGCCCCGATGCGCTGCGCGACGGTGACCTGATCGCCCGTTCGCCGATCGACGGCACCGTGCTCGCGCGCGTGCGCAGCCACACGCCCGCCGACATCGACGCGGCGATCGCCCGCGCGCATCTGGCCTTCCACAGATGGCGCACGGTGCCGGCGCCGCGGCGCGGCGAGCTGGTGCGGCTGCTCGGCGAGGAGCTGCGCGCCAACAAGGCCGCGCTCGGCGCGCTGGTGACGCTCGAAACCGGCAAGATCGCCGCCGAGGGCGAGGGCGAAGTGCAGGAGATGATCGACATCTGCGACTTCGCCGTCGGCCTGTCGCGGCAGCTGCACGGCCTGACCATCGCCTCCGAGCGTCCCGGTCACCGGATGATGGAAACCTGGCATCCGCTCGGCGTCACCGGCGTCATCAGCGCCTTCAACTTCCCGGTCGCGGTCTGGGCCTGGAACTTCGCGCTGGCGCTGGTCTGCGGCAATCCGGTGGTCTGGAAGCCGTCCGAGAAGACGCCGCTGAGCGCGCTTGCCTGCCAGGCGCTGTTCCGGCGCGCGCTGCTGCGCTGGGGCGAGGCGCCCGAGGGGCTGTCGGAGCTGCTGATCGGCGCGCGCGCGGCCGGTGAGCAGCTCGCCGACGATGCGCGCGTCGCGCTGGTGTCGGCGACCGGCTCGACGGCGATGGGCCGGGTACTCGGCCCGCGCGTCGCGGCACGCTTCGGGCGCACGCTGCTCGAACTCGGCGGCAACAACGCCGTGATCGTCGCGCCCTCGGCCGATCTCGAACTGGCGCTGCGCGGCATCGTCTTCGGCGCCATCGGCACCGCCGGCCAGCGCTGCACCAGCACGCGCCGGCTGATCGTGCACACGTCGATCCACGATGCGCTGCTCGAACGCCTGCAGGCGGCCTTCGTCAGCGCCCGCGTCGGCGATCCGCGTCAGGCCGGCACGCTGGTCGGGCCGCTGATCGACGAAGCCGCGTTCACGGCCATGCAGAGTGCCCTCGCCGCGGCCGTCGCCGAAGGCGGCCGGCTGGTCTGCGGCGGCGAGCGCGTGCTGAAGGTGCGCATGCCCGAAGCCTTCTACGTGACGCCGGCGCTGGTGACGATGCCGGCGCAGAGCGCGGCCGTGCGCCGCGAGACCTTCGCGCCGATCCTGTACGTGCTGCGCTACCGCACGCTCGACGAGGCGATCGCGCTCAACAACGACGTGCCGCAGGGGCTGTCCTCGGCGATCTTCACGAACGATCTGCGCGAGGCCGGGCAGTTCCTCGGGGCGACCGGCTCGGACTGCGGCATCGCCAACGTCAACCTCGGCACCTCGGGCGCCGAGATCGGCGGTGCCTTCGGCGGCGACAAGGAAACCGGCGGCGGGCGCGAATCCGGCTCCGATGCCTGGAAGTCCTACATGCGCCGCGCGACCAACACCCTCAATGAATCGCGCGAACTGCCGCTGGCGCAGGGCATCCGCTTCGGCAGCTGACGGCAACGGACGGCGGCCCCGGCCGTCGTGCCGCCGCTCATCCCCGCGGGGTCGGGATGAGGGCTGCCGCCGGCCGGCGGAGGAAATCAGACAGGGGAATCAGTCATACGCATCGGAGCCATTGGCCGAGATGCGCGTGCGCCCGCCGGCCGGGCTGTAGCGATAGACCGCCCCCTCGTAGTCATCGACGTAGCCCGAGGGCACGAACACCGAGAACACCGTGAAGCCGGGATCGACCGACTGCAGTTCCTCGGAGGCGACGACGAAGGTGCCGCTGGCCTTGGCGAGCTCGGTGCAGAAGTACGGGCCGTTGTACTCGTCCACCGGGCAGACGTTGCCGAGATCGACGCCCTTGCTGACCTCGCAGGCGATCACCCAGATGTAGCCGATCGACTTGCCGCGCAGGCGCTTGAATTCGTTGAGATCCTTCACGCCGACGCCGCTGCCGATGTGCAGGTAGCCGGGCGAGCCGTGCGTGTTGATGATGATGTTCTTCAGCGCCATCTCCGGCGAGCGGTCGACGGCCGAGACGATCCAGTCGACCAGCGAACTCGCCGGCAGGCTCTTCGGCACCGTCCAGGTCGCCCACATCTGGTACTTGTAACCGGGCACGTTGTGCGAATGCAGCACGAGCGAAGGCTGCTTCATCGAAATCATGACGATCACTCCGCGGTGGCCCGCGCCGGGCAGCGCGGTAAGCGCAATCTAGGTGCGCCGGGGCCGACTTGCGGAAAATCCTGTCAGATCAGGGCCTGCGGGTGTAGGGCGTGTTGCAGCGGTGCGGCAGCGGAGCATCGTGACTGCAGCGGCCGGCACCGCTGCGCCGGGTCTGCGGTTCGCCGGCGGCCGCCGGGGTCCGCCGGGAACGACGAGAGGGCCGCATCCGCCCCGGCGAGCGGCGCGGATGCGGCCCGCCGTTTCGGCTTCAGCGCTTCGGCCGGATCGACTCCAGGCCGCCGAGATAGGGCTTCAGCGCCGCCGGCATCGTCACCGAGCCGTCGGCCTGCTGGTAGTTCTCGAGGATCGCCACCAGCGTGCGTCCGACCGCGAGGCCGGAGCCGTTCAGCGTGTGCAGCAGCTCGGGCTTGCCGGTGGCGGGGTTGCGCCAGCGTGCCTGCATGCGCCGGGCCTGGAAGTCGCCCATGTTCGAGCACGAGGAAATCTCGCGGTACTTGCCCTGCCCCGGCAGCCAGACCTCGATGTCGTGCGTGCGCACGGCGCCGAAGCCCATGTCGCCGGTGCACAGCACGATGACGCGATACGGCAGCTCCAGACGCTGCAGCACGGTCTCGGCGTGCGCGGTCAGGCGTTCGAGCGCGGCGAAGCTGTCGTCGGGGCGCACCAGATGCACGAGTTCGACCTTCTCGAACTGGTGCTGGCGGATCAGGCCGCGCACGTCCTTGCCGTAGGAACCGGCCTCGGAGCGGAAGCACGGCGTGTGCGCGGCGTACTGGCGCGGCAGCGTCGCGGCTTCGAGGATCTCGCCGCGCGCGAGGTTGGTGACCGGCACCTCGGCGGTCGGGATCAGGTAGTACGGGAACTCGCCACTCAGTCTGAAGAGATCCGCCTCGAACTTCGGCAGCTGGCCGGTGCCGCGCAGCGTGTCGGCGTTGACCAGATACGGGACGTAGACCTCGCTGTAGCCGTGCTCGACGGTGTGCAGGTCGAGCATGAACTGGATCAGCGCCCGGTGCAGGCGCGCGAGCGGCCCGTGCAGCACGCTGAAGCGCGCGCCGGTGAGCTTGGCGGCCGACTCGAAATCGAGAAAGCCCGGCAGCAGGTCGGCGTGATCGAGCGGCGTCCAGTCGAACTGCCGCGGCGTGCCCCAGCGGCGCAGCTCGACGTTGTCCTGCTCGTCGCGCCCGTCCGGCACCGAGTCATCGGGCAGGTTCGGGATGCCGGAGTAGATCTCGTCGAGCTCGGCCTGCAGCGCGGCGAGCGCCGTCTCGGCGGCCTTCAGCTCGTCGCCGAGGCTCGCAACCTCGGCGAGCAGCGGCGCGATGTCCTCGCCGGCGCCGCGTGCCTTGCCGATCGCCTTCGAGCGGCTGTTGCGCACGGCCTGCAGCTCCTGCGCGCGCACCTGCGTGGCCTTGCGCTGTTCTTCGAGGCCGCGGATGCGATCGGTGTCGAGCACGTAGCCGCGCCGCGCCAGACGGCGGGCGGTGTCGTCGAGTTCGGAACGGAGCAGCCTGGGGTCGAGCATCGGAATCTCTCCGGAAAACGGGCGAGGCGCGGCGCGGGAGCCGCGAAGGGCGCGGATTATGCGGGCAGCGGCGCGCCGACGATACCGGCAGACCGGCGGCGGGCGGCCTACGCTCGCCGTCTGCGCACCGGCCCCGGTCGCGCAGCTCAGCTCAGCGGGAGGTCGTCATGAACACGCGATTCGAAGTCATCGAGGCCGACATCACGAAGCTCGCGGTCGACGCCATCGTCAACGCTGCGAATGCCTCGCTGCTCGGCGGCGGCGGCGTCGATGGTGCGATCCACCGCGCCGCCGGGCCGCAACTCTACGAGGAGTGCCGCATGCTCGGCGGCTGCCCGACCGGCGAGGCGCGCGTGAGCGCCGGCTACCGGCTGCCGGCGCACTGGGTGATCCACACGGTCGGGCCGGTGTGGCGCGGCGGCACGGAGAACGAGGCGGCGCTGCTCGCGAGCTGCTACCGCGAGAGCCTGCGCCTCGCCGTCGGGATCGGTGCGGCCTCGATCGCGTTTCCGGCGATCAGCTGCGGCATCTACGGCTATCCGCTCGATCAGGCCACCGCGATCGCCGTCGCCAGTGCCCGCGCGCACGCCGAAGCCCATGCGCAGCCGCAGCGCATCGTGTTCTGCTGCTTCGGCAGTGCCGCGTTCGAGACCTACCGCCGGGCGCTGGGCGCAGTGGCGCATTGACACACGGCATCGAATCGGGGGGCGGCGCTGCCTAAGCTGGACCGAATGGCATTGCTGCGATCACGACCCGAGGCGGAGACAAGAACTATGGCTTACACGACCCGCGACATCCGCAACCTCGCCCTGCTCGGCCAGTCCGGCGCCGGCAAGACCTCGCTCGCCGAAGCGCTGCTCGTGGCGGCCGGGCGCATCGCCGTCGCCGGCAGCGTCGAGAAGGGCACGACGGTCTGCGATTCCGATCCGCTGGAAAAGGCCCAGGGCCGCTCGCTCGACGCGGCGCTGGTGTCCTTCGATCGCGACGGCTGCCACGTCAACCTGCTCGACACGCCCGGTGCGCCGGACTTCCTCGGGCAGGCGATCGCCGTGCTGCCGGCGGTCGAGACCGCGGCGATCGTCGTCAACGCCCAGGCCGGCATCGAGCCGGTCACGCAGCGCATGATGGCGCGCGCCGCCGAGCGCGGCCTCTGCCGGCTGATCGTCGTCAACAAGATCGACGCCGACGGCGTCGACCTGCCGGGACTGCTCGCGCAGCTGCAGGAAACCTTCGGCCGCGAGTGCCTGCCGCTGAACCTGCCGGCGCAAGGCGCCGGTGCGGTCGTCGACTGCTTCTTCAACCCGGCCGGCGAGGCCGATTTCCCGTCGGTCGCCGCCGCGCACCAGGCGCTGATCGACCAGGTGGTCGAGGTCGATGAAGCCCTGATGGCGACCTACCTCGAACAGGGCGAGGAACTCGACCCGGCGCAGCTGCACGCGCCCTTCGAACAGGCGCTGCGCGAAGGCCACCTGATCCCGGTCTGCTTCGTGTCGGCGCGCACCGGTGCCGGCATCCCGGAGCTGCTCGACATCCTGACCCGGCTCGCGCCGAACCCGGGCGAAGGCAATCCGCCGGCCTGCCTGCTGCAGCGCGGCGACGAGCCGGCCGTGCCGTACGCGGTCGAGCCCGATCCGGCGAAGCACGTCGTCGCGCACGTGTTCAAGGTGCTGATCGACCCCTTCGTCGGCAAGCTCGCGCTGTTCCGCATCCATCAGGGCACGGTCACGAAGGACAGCCAGCTCTACATCGGCGACGGCCGCAAGCCCTTCAAGGTCGGGCACCTGTTCACGCTGTTCGGACGCGATCACCCGGAAGTCCCGAACGGCATCCCCGGCGACATCCGCGCCGTCGCCAAGATCGACGACATCCACCGCGACGCCATCCTGCACGACTCGCATGACGAGGATTACCTGCACCTCGCGCCGTCGCGCTTCCCGATGCCGGTCGCCGGCATCGCGCTCGCCGCGCGCACGCACAACGACGAGAACCGCCTCGCCGACGTGCTGCACCGGCTGCTCGAAGAAGACCCCTGCCTGACGCTCGAAGCCAACGCCGCGACCCGCGAGACCGTGCTGCGCGGGCTCTCCGACCAGCACCTGCGCTCGACGCTCGACAAGATGCGCGAGCGCTACCGGCTGGAGGTCGACACCCGCCCGCCGCGCATCGCCTACCGCGAGACGCTGCAGGCGCGCGCCGAGGGCCATTACCGCCACAAGAAGCAGACCGGCGGCGCCGGCCAGTTCGGCGAGGTCCACCTGCGCGTCGAGCCGCTCGAACGCGGCGCCGGCTTTGAGTTCGCCTCCGAAGTCGTCGGCGGCGCCATCCCCGGCCAGTTCATCCCGGCGGTCGAGAAGGGCGTGCGCGAGGCCTGCGCGAGCGGCGCGATCGCCGGCTATCCGGTCGTCGACGTGCGCGTCGTCGTCACCGACGGCAAGCATCATCCGGTCGATTCCAAGGAGGTCGCGTTCGCGACCGCCGGGCGCGAGGCCTTCCTCGCGGCGATACGCGAGGCGCGTCCGGTCGTGCTCGAACCGATCGTCGATCTCGACGTGCAGATTCCGCAGGACGCGATGGGCAGCGTCACCGGCGATCTCTCCGGCCGGCGCGGACGCATCCTCGGCACGCGCACGCTCAACGCCGGGCGCGTGGCCGTGGTCGCGCAGGCACCGCTCGCCGAACTCGACGACTATCCGGCGCGGCTGAAGGCGATGACCGGCGGCAGCGGCGGCTACACGCTGGAGCTGGCACGCTACGAGGCCGTGCCGCCGGCCGTGCAGAAGGAACTCATCGCCCAGTACCGGCCGCGTGCCGAGGACGCCTGAGCCCCCGCCGAGCGGCACCTGATCCCCGGGTGCCGCGCTGCGCCGTTGTAACCGGCTGTCACCGCCCGGATACCGCCGCCCCGCCGGAGAGGCGCGGCGGCTGTGCTATCGTGCGCGCGCCCCTGCCCCGACACCTCCGCGCACGGACCCGCCCAGCCCGCTCATGCCCCATACGCATCTGCCCGTCGTGCCCGTCGCGCCGATCCTGAACCTCGATGCCCGGCCGCCGCTCGAGACGCACCCGGTGCCGTCCGTGCTCGATGCCGGCGACGTGCGGCTGCTGACCGCCGGCCGGCTCGGCGAATGCCACGCGCTGCGCCTGCTCGGCATCGGCCCCGGTGATCGCGTGCTGCTGCCGGCCTATCACTGCATCTCGATGCTGTATCCGATCCAGTGGCTCGGTGCCGAGCCGGTGTTCTACCGCCTGCACCCGGACACCTCGATCGATTTCGAGGACATGGCCGCACACCTCGCCGCCGGCGCAAAGGCCGTGATCGCCACGCATTTCTTCGGCTTCGCGCAGGACATCGGCCGCGTGCGCGCGCTCTGCGATGCGCACGATGCAGCGCTGATCGAGGACTGCGCACACGCGTTCTTCGGGCAGTGGCAGGGGCGGCCGCTCGGCAGCTTCGGCGACTACGCGATCGCAAGCCCGGTGAAGTTCTTCCCGGTCTTCGACGGCGGCTGCCTGATCTCGGCCCGCCATTCCCTCGAAGCCGTGCGTCCGCGCACCGGCGATGCCGCCTTCCAGATCAAGGCCGTGCTCGATCCGCTGGAGCGCGCGACGCTGTACGGCCGGCTGTCGCTGCTCGGCAGCCTGCTGTGGCTGAAGAACACGCTGTGGACGGCGCTCAAGCGCCGGCGCGGTCGCACCGACGGCGCCGCGGCGCCGGTCATCGGCCCTTCCTCGTCGGGCGGCGGGGCCGAACTCGCACTCGAATGGCTGGAGACCGGCATGAGCCGGGCCGCGCGCCTTGGCATGCAGCGCGGGCGCCGGGCCTCGGCCCGGATCGCGCAGGCGCGTCGCGCCAACTACCGGCGCCTCGCCGCGGCGCTCAGCGGCCTGCCCGGCTGCCGGCCGCTGCGCCCGGAGCTGCCGGACGAGACCGTGCCCTACGTGCTGCCGCTGCTGGTCGATGCTCCGGCGCAGGTGTTTCCGGCGCTGAAGCAGGCCCGGGTGCCGGTGCTGCGCTGGGAGGACATGCCGGAGGCCGCACTCACCGCCTGCCCGGTCGCCAACCGCTACCGGAGCGCGCTGCTGCAGCTGCCCTGCCACCAGGCGCTGCGCAGCCACGAAATCGACTGGATTGCCGCACAGGTGCGCGCGGCGGTCGCCGCCGCCGGCACCGGAGTACCCGCATGAGCTGGACCTTCCTGCCCGCCGCCACCGGGTTCGCACGCCAGCGTGCTGCCTGGGCGGCGCTGAACGAGGCGGGCCGCCGCAGCCCGCTGCTGGATCCCGACTTCGTCGAACCGCTGCTGGCGCTGCCCGGACACGGCACGCCGGTGCTCGCGATCCGCGGCGAGGCCTCGGCGCCCCAGGCCCTGCTGCTGCTCGAACGCCAGGGGCTCGGCCGCTGGCGCAGCTTCGTGCCGATGCAGATGCCGATCACGCCGCTCGTATGCCAGCCCGGCCTCGATGCCGGCACGCTGATCGGCGAACTGATCACCGCGCTGCCCGCCCTGCTGATGAGCCTCGACCTGCTGCAGCTCGACCCGCAGTTCGATCCGCGGCCCGGGCCGCAGGCGGGCTACCACGAGCTCGACTACATCGAGACCGCCCGCATCACGATCGATGCGCCTTTCGAGAGCTGGTGGGCCGGGCGCAGCAAGAACCTGCGCCAGAACCTCAACAAGCAGCGCAACCGCTTCGAGCGCGAGGGCGTGTGCCTGCGCCTCGAATGCGTCCGCGACCCGGCCGGTGTCGCCGCTGCGATCGCCGATTACGGCCGGCTGGAAAGCGCCGGCTGGAAGTCCGAGGGTGGCACGGCGGTGTCGCCGGACAACGCCCAGGGGCACTTCTACCGCGAAGTGCTCGAACGCTTCTGCCGTCGTGGTCAGGGCCGCATCTACCGCTATTTCTACGACGACCGCCTGGTCACGACCGATCTCTGCATCGAGCACGACGGCACGCTGATCGTGCTGAAGACGACTTACGACGAATCCATCCAGGGCAGCTCTCCGGCGATGCTGATGCGTCAGGCCTATCTGGCCGAGCTGTTCGCCGATCCGGGCCTGCGCACGATCGAGTTCTACGGACGGGCGATGGACTGGCACCGGCGCCTGACCGATGACCTGCGCACGATCTACCACCGCGGCTACATCCGCTGGCCGCAGCTGCGCCGGCTCGTGCACTGGCTGCGCGATGCCCGCCACGGCACGGCCTCGCCCCGGGAGACACTGGAACATGCCGAAACCGAGCGCTGAGCTGCCGGCCCTGCTGCTGGGCATGCTGCTGCTGGCCGGGCCGCTGGCCGGGTTCGCGCAGCAGAACTGCGGCAGCCTGGAAAATGCTTTCGGGCCGTATAATTACAATGACCCGCTGATACGCCAGAGCGGTTACGGCGGCTCCAAAGGCACCATCATCGATCTCGTCGAAGGCGCACATCTGCGTACTTTCGAATCCCTGAGCCGTCCCGACTTCGAGACGATGGGCAGCATCGACTACACGCTGCGCGCGATCCCGAACAATCCGCGCGCGCTGTTCCTGCTGATCCGCCTGCACCGCAAGCTCAACGGCAACCTGCCGAAACCGCCGCGCGTGGTCGGCGACAGCAGCGCGTGGCCGGGGACACCGGAGTGCTACTTCGAGCGTGCGATGCGCTTCGTGCCGCGCGATCCGATCGTGCGCCAGCTGCTCGGCGTCTACCTGCACTGGAACGGCAAGTACCAGCAGGCGCTCGATGCCTACGGGCAGGCCACCGATCTCGGCCTCAAGAGCGCCGAACTCTATTACAACATCGGCCTCGCGCACTTCGAGCTGAAGCAGTACGCCGAAGCCAAGGACAACGCACACAAGGCCTACGACATGGGCTATCCGAGTCCGGGCCTGCGCAACAAGCTCGGCTCGGTCGGCCAGTGGCCGTGAGCGCTGCGCGCTGACGCCGGTCACCGGAAATCTCCCTGCCCCCGACGAATCCGCCGATCCCCATGCATGCATTCCGTGGCTGGCACAGCCTGGACCGCCCCGTCCCCGATGCGGTGCAAGCCGCCCTCCTTCCGCCCGCAGGCAGCGTCGTCGCGCCCGGAACCACGCGGAGCGCGCCCGGCACGGTGCTCTGCGCCGAGCATCCCGGCGCCCTGGCACACGATGAGGCCGGACGCTGCGCGCTGCTCGTTGGACATCCGCAGTGGCGTGACGGCGCTCTGGCCTCCGTGGCCCGCCGCCACGGCGACGCAGCCGCGGCACTCGCCGGCTGGCAACGCTTCGGCAACGGGCTGCCCGAACGGCTCGCCGGTGATTTCTCGCTGGTCATCGTCGATGCGCCGGGCGGCTGCGTGTTCGCCGCCACCGACCGCATCGGCCGCCAGCCGCTCTATCACGCGCATTGCGCCGGCGGGCTGGCGTTTGCATCGAGCGCCGAGGCGCTGGCCCGACTGCCGGGCGTCGATGCCTCGATCCGGCCGCAGGCCGTGCATGCGTACCTGTACTTCCACATGGTGCCGAGCCCGCTGACGATCCACGCCGGCATCGACAAGCTGCCGGGGGCGCACCGGCTGGAGTGGCGCGGGGCGGACTGCGACATCGCCTGCTGGTGGCAGCCGCAGTTTCGCGAGGAGACCGGCGCCGACGCCGGCCGCCTCGGCCGGGAGATGCGCGCGCTGATCGACAACGCCGTCGCCGATCTCGCCGCCGGGCACCGCTGCGGGGCCTTCCTGTCCGGCGGACTCGATTCCTCGACCGTCGCCGGCGTGCTCGCCAGGCTCAAGCCCGCCGATGCCGACACCTTCTCGATCGGCTTCGACGTGCCGGGCTACGACGAGACCGGCTTCGCGCGCATCGCCGCCGGACGCTTCGGCACACGCCAGCACGTGTACTACGTCAGCGCCGACGACGTGCTCGCCGCCGTGCAGGACATCTCGGCGCACTACGACGAACCCTTCGGCAACTCCTCGGCGATCCCGGCCTATTACTGCGCGCGGCTCGCCCGCGAGGCCGGCGTCGAGCGGCTGCTCGCCGGCGATGGCGGCGATGAGCTCTTCGCCGGCAACGAGCGCTACCTGAAGCAGAAGGTGTTCGAGCACTGGCTGCGGCTGCCGCCGGCGCTGCGCGAGCCGCTCGGGGCCGGCCTGAAGGCGCTGCCGGCGATCGGCGCCCTCGGCAAGGCCGCCAGCTACGTGCGCCAGGCCGAAACGCCGCTGCCCGAGCGGCTGGAAACCTACAACTTCCTGCACCGCATCCCGGCGGCGACGATGTTCGAGCCGGACTTCCTGCAGGCCGTCGACACCGGCTGGCCGCTCGGCTGGCTGCGCAGACTCTGGACGCAGGCCGGCGAGGCCAGCGCCCTGAACCGGATGATGTATCTCGACTGGCAGCGCACGCTCGCCGACAACGACCTGCGCAAGGTCGAGCGCACCTGCGCGCTCGCCGGCGTCGACGTGGTCTATCCGCTGCTCGATGACCGGCTGATCGAGTTCTCGTGCCGGGTGCCGTCGGCGCTGAAGCTGCCGGGCTCGCGGCTGCGCGACTTCTACAAGCAGGCGATGCGCGGCTTCCTGCCCGAGGAGATCCTGAACAAGTCCAAGCACGGCTTCGGGCTGCCGTTCGGCATCTGGATGCGCAGCCACGCCGGCCTGCGCGCGCTCGCCGGCGACAGCCTGCAGAAGCTCGCGCGCCGCGGCTGGCTGCGCCCGGGCTTCATCGACGAGGCGCTCGGCCTGCACGGCAGCGGCCACGCCGCCTATTACGGCGAGCTGGTGTGGGTGCTGATGATGCTGGAGCTGTGGCTGGACACCCACGTCTGAGCGCGGCATCCCGCGCGCGCCCGGTGCAGGCCGGGCCGCGCGGGGATTGCGGCTTCAGGCCGCCAGATGCAGCCGGCGGCTGTTGCGCAGCATGCGCAGCTGGAAGCGGGACTCGGAGCGGTCCCAGGGCGTGAAGCGCGCGAGCTGATAGGGATCGGTGGCGGCAACCGAGACGCCGTGGCTGGTGACCACGGCGCAGTCGAAGCCGAGTTCGCGCACCATCGCCACGTGCTCGGGGCCGTAGTCGGCGCCGGGCTTGCCGTTCGGATACGCGAAGCTCCTGACCGGGGCATCGATGAGGGCTTCGAGTCCGGCGCGGCCCCCGGCGATCTCGGCGCGCGCCACCGCGGCCGGCGTGCGCGTCAGGATCGGATGGCTGACCGTGTGGCCGCCGATCTCCATGCCGGCAGCGTGCAGCGCGCGCAGCTGCGCGTGCGTCATCATCAGGTCGTCGGGCAGGTCGCGCACGCGCGCGGCCAGCCGCCCGACCACCGCCTGACGCGCGGCCGGCTCCAGATACTTGACGGCGCCGATCAGTGCGTGCGCAGCCGCGATCCGGGACGCCGCACCGGCGCCGATCGCGAGCGGCGCGTCGAGCCCCGGCACCTCATCGGGCGACAGCGTGCCTTCCGGCAGCCGGCGCACGACCTCGAACACGGTGTCGTTGAACATGCGCCCGCCTTCGAGGAAGCCGGTCGACACGAAGAAGGTCGCCGGCACGCCGCTCTGCTGCAGAAGCGGCAGCGCGATCGCGGCGTTGTCGGCGTAGCCGTCGTCGAAGGTCACGCACACGGCCCGCGCCGGCAGGCTGCCCTCGCGCAGGCGGCGCACGGCTTCGAGCAGCGGCAGCGGCCGGAACTGGCGGGCCAGCAGGTGCATGTGCCGGCGAAACAGCGCGGCATCGGGGATGTCGGGCTGCAGCGGGTCATGGGTGGCGAGCACGCGGTGGTAGATCAGGATGCTCAGCCGCGCCCGCCCGCCGCCGGGCAGGCAGGCACCGAGCAGCGTGCGCAGCGGCGCGTCCCGCAGCAGCGTGACCGGGCTCATCGCGGATTCCCCGGCCTCGCCAGCCGCTCCTCGCGCGCCGGGGGCGCCGGCCGGCCGGTCAGGGTCTTGCGCACGAACAGCTCCGGATGTTCAGCCTCGTAGCGCCGCGCCATGACGTGACCGAGCATGACGATGGTCACCAGATTCCAGTACAGGTCGAAGTAGGCGAGGCTGTAGAAGCTGCCGCCGACCAGGAACACGATCAGGCTGACCTGCACCATCGCCAGCATCTGCGAGAGCCAGGTCAGCTCCGGGGCGGCGCGGCAGATCTTCAGCGCCCTCGACACGCTGACCAGCGAGCCGACCGCAATGGCCACGAACAGGATCAGACCCGGCCAGCCGTGGTCGCCGAGCACACCGAAGTAGATGCTGTGGGCCGCATGCACGTCACTCGGCACATCCGCGTATTTTGCGAAGTTCTCCGGCGTCCACGGCACGAAGCCGCCACCGGTCAGGCGGTTGCTGGCCAGCCGGAAGGCCATGCCCCAGGCGTTGATGCGCCCCATCGCCGAGGCGTCCTGGTCATAGGTCTCGATCGTGCCCATGCGCTCGTGCCACGAAGACGGTGCGAACAGGTACAGCACCGGCAGCAGCACGAGCAGGCCGAGGCCGAGCCCGATCTTGTGCGGGCTGCGCAGCCACAGGAAGGCTGCGGCGGTCAGGCCGGCGATCATGCTGCCGCGCGAACTGGTGCCGATCACCGCGAACGCCGTCATCAGCATGGTCAGCGCCAGCGCGTGGCGGACCCACTTGCTGGCGCTCTGCTGGCGCAGGTAATACATCAGCGGCATCGTCGTCAGCATCGCCAGACCGATCTCGTTGTTGTCGGCGATGAACGAGCCCGGCGGCCCCCAGACCTTGGAGCCGCCGCCGCCGAGGATCGTGAAGATGCCGCCCTTGAGGCCGAAGAAGCCGATCGAGATCACGATCACCCACAGCAGCATGTTCAGCCGCTCGCGCGTGCCCATGATCATCATCATGAAGGCGTTGACGAGCTGGATCTTCAGCACCTTGTCGAGCTGCTCGGCGGAGGTGCTGAAGTCCTGCGCGAACACCGTCGTGATGCACATCCAGACCACGAACGCCAGCCACACCGACACCAGCCAGTGTCCGGGCAGCTTCTTCGGTTCCTTCGAGAACAGCAGGCTCGGGATCAGCACTGCCGCGGTCATGAACGCCCACGGCATCGAGTACGCGAAGCCGTAGCTCAGGCGGTGCGGATTCATGTAGCCGATCCAGCACCACAGCAGGATGCCGATCACCGGCTCGCGCACCGTGCGGATCA
>NZ_DAOLKE010000048.1:0-16582 GCF_035331805.1 Plasticicumulans sp.
CGCGACGACGAGCTGCGCGCGCGGGCCGGCCGGGCGCAGGCTGCGCTCAGACGTCGAAGAACACCGTCTCGCGCTCGCCTTGCAGGTGGATGTCGAAGCGGTAGACGACCTGCCCGTCCTGCACGCTGCGCCGGGCGAGCAGCGTGTCGCGGCGGCTCGCGATCTCGATCAGGCCGAGCACCGGATCGGCGGCGTTCGCCGCGGCCTCGTCGTCGAAATACAAGCGCGTCTGCAGCGCCACGTTGATGCCGCGCGCGAACACCAGCACGCTGACGTGCGGGGCCATCGGCCGGCCCTGGCGCCCCGTGACCGCACCGGGCTTGACCGTTTCGAAGTGCCACAGTCCGGACTGGAAGTCGCTGACCGCCCGCCCGAAGCCGGTGAAGGCCGGATCGGCGTCGCTGCAGCGGCGGTCCGCGGGGTGGGCATGGCAGCCGTCGGCGTCGGCCTGCCAGATCTCGATCAGCGCATCCTTCACCGCCGCCCCGGCGCCGTCGTAGACGATGCCTTCGATGCGGATGCGCTCGCCGCGCGTCGCCGGCTGCACCAGCACGTTGCCGGGCTGGCGGCGGCGCGTCTCGATGCCGGCGGCCGCCGGCATCATGCCGATGTGCAGGTACGGCCCGGCGGTCTGCGACGCGGTTTCGTGCAGGTACAGTTCACTGCCGTTCGCGAGCGACAGGGACATGGTTACAGGCCCTCCGGACGGTTTTCGAACCAGGTCTGGCGGCGGCCGCGCAGCACGATGTCGAAGCGGTAGGCGAGCGAATCGAGCGGCAGCGAGGCGTTCAGGTCGAGCGGCGCGACCAGCCGCGCCCGCGCTCCGGCGTCGGGGATCGCCTGGTAGATCGGGCAGAGCGCGAGCAGCGGATCGCCCTCGAAGTACATCTGCGTGACCAGGCGCTGCACGAAGGCCTGCCCGAACACCGAGAAGTGGATGTGTGCCGGGCGCCAGTCGTTGAGGCCGTTGCGCCACGGGTACGGACCCGGCCGGACGGTCCGCAAGCAGTAGCGGCCGTCGTCGTCGCTCAGCGTGCGGCCGCAGCCGGTGAAGTTCGGATCGAGCGGCGCGAGGTAGTGATCCTTCTTGTGCCGGTAGCGGCCGCCGGCGTTGGCCTGCCAGAACTCCAGCAGCGCGCCGCGCACCGGCCGGCCGTCCTGATCGAGCACGCGGCCGTGCACGACGATGCGCTCGCCGATCGGTTCGCCGTCGACGCGGCCGTTGCGCAGCAGGTCGTTGTCGAGCGGATCGAGGTCGCCGTCGCCGAACACCGGCCCGGTCAGCTCCGACAGCGACTGCTGCAGCGACAGCTTCGCCTTCTGCGGCGCGCGCAGCACCGTGGTCTTGTACTCGGGAAACAGCGCCGGCGGATGGATGCCGCGTTCACGCGGGAAGTACTCGCGGCAGTCGCCGCGCGCTGCGCGCACGCGGCTCGCCGCTGCGGCCGGCTTCGGATCGCCGTACGGGTTCATGGGGCTTTCTCCTCGTTCTGCGGTGGATGCTGCGACCCGGGCGTGCCGCGGGTCGTCGTTATCGTGGCGGGCAGGGCGCGCACGCCGGGGCTGCTGCGGTTTCAGACGCGCTCGATCGCGAGCGCGACGCCCTGGCCAACGCCGACGCACATCGTCGCCAGCCCGAGCCGCCCGCCGCTGCGTTCGAGCTGGTGCAGCGCGGTCATCACCAGCCGTGCGCCGCTCGCGCCGAGCGGATGGCCGAGCGCGATCGCGCCGCCGTTCGGATTCACGCGCGTGCTGTCGTCGGGCAGGCCGAGGGCGCGCAGGCAGGCGAGTGCCTGGCTCGCGAAGGCCTCGTTCAGCTCGATCACGTCGAAATCGGAGGCCGTGAGCTTCAGGCGCGCGAGCAGCTTGCGCACCGCCGGCACCGGGCCGACGCCCATCACCCGCGGGGCGACGCCGGCGGTGGCCATGCCGAGCACCTTTGCGCGCGGAGTCAGGCCGAGTTCGCGTACCCGCTCGCCGCTGGCGAGCAGCATCGCCACCGCACCGTCGTTGACGCCCGAGGCGTTGCCGGCGGTGACGCTGCACTGCGCGCCGTTGACGCCGCGCAGCTTCGCGAGCGAGGCGAGCGTGGTGTCGGGTCGCGGGTGTTCGTCGGTCGCGATCACGGTGTCGCCACGGCGGTCGCGGATCGTGACCGGCACGATTTCCTCGGCGTGGTAGCCGGCGGCCTGCGCGGCGGCGGCGCGCTGCTGGCTGCGCAGCGCGAAGGCGTCCTGATCGGCGCGGGCGATGTCGTAGTCGGTGGCGACGTTGTCGGCGGTCTGCGGCATCGAATCGACGCCGTAGCGCTCGCGCATCAGCGGATTGACGAAGCGCCAGCCGATGGTCGTGTCCTCGATGCGCTGGCTGCGCGCATAGGCGCTGTCGGCCTTGCCCATCACGTAGGGCGCACGGCTCATGCTCTCGACGCCGCCGGCGATCGCGAAGCCGAGTTCGCCGCTGGCGATCGCACGCGCCGCGCTGCCGATGGCATCGAGGCCGGACGCGCACAGGCGGTTGATCGTGGTGCCGGGCACGCTCTCGGGCAGGCCGGCGAGCAGCGCCGACATGCGCGCGACGTTGCGGTTGTCCTCGCCGGCCTGATTGGCGCAGCCGTAGAACACCTCGTCGAGCCGTGACCAGTCGAGCCCGGGGTGGCGTTCGATCAGCGCGCGGATCGGCACGGCGCCGAGGTCGTCGGCGCGCATCGCGGCGAGGGCGCCGGCGTAGCGGCCGAAAGGCGTGCGCACGGCATCGCAGAGATAGACATCGTTCATGTTCGGCTCCGGTCGGTCGGGGGGGGCGGGCGGCTCAGGCGGCCGGGGCCAGCGCTTCGAGCGCGAGGCCGGTGAGGCGGCAAAGATCGGCGAGCGTCACGCCCTCGACGGTCTCGCGCACGCGCAGGCCTTGTTCCGTCACGTCGAACACGGCCAGATCGGTGTAGATGCGATCGACGCAGGCCGGCGCGGTCAGCGGATACGTGCAGCGCTCGACGAGCTTGCTGTCGCCGGAGCGGGTCAGCAGATCCATCATCACGAACACCTGGCGCGCGCCGATGGCCAGATCCATCGCCCCGCCGACCGCCGGGATCGCATCGGGCGCGCCGGTGTGCCAGTTGGCGAGATCGCCGGCGACCGACACCTGGAAGGCGCCGAGCACGCAGATGTCGAGGTGGCCGCCGCGCATCATCGCGAACGAGTCGCCGTGGTGGAAAAAGCAGCCGCCGGTCAGCAGCGTCACCGGCTCCTTGCCGGCGTTGATCAGGTCCGGATCGGCCTCGCCGGCGGCCGGGGCCGGGCCCATGCCGAGCAGGCCGTTCTCGCTGTGCAGGAAGATCTCGCGATCCTTCGGCAGGTAGTTGGCGACGCGCGTCGGCGCACCGATGCCGAGGTTCACGTAGGCGCCTTCGGGGATGTCGCGCGCCACGCGGGCGGCGAGCTGGTCGCGGGTCATACGGTTCATGGCGATGGTTCCTCGCGCGGCGTCAGGCGGCGGCCTGCACGGCGTCGCGCACCGGCACGACGCGCTGGACGAAGATGCCGGGGGTGACGATGCACTCCGGATCGAGACTGCCGAGCTCAAGCACCGCCTCGACCTGCGCGATCGTGCAGCGCGCGGCGCGCGCCATGATCGGGCCGAAGTTGCGCGCGCTCTTGCGGTAGACGAGGTTGCCCCAGCGATCACCGTGCTGCGCCTTGATCAGCGCGAAGTCGGCGCGGATCGGCCATTCGAGCACGTAGTCGCGCCCGTCGATGCGGCGCGTCTCCTTGCCCTCGGCGAGCAGCGTGCCGTAGCCGGTCGGCGCGTAGATCGCCCCGAGCCCGGCGCCGGCAGCCTCGATGCGGCAGGCGAGATTGCCCTGCGGCACGACTTCCAGCTCGATCTCGCCGGCGCGGTACAGCGCGTCGAACACGTAGGAATCCGCCTGGCGCGGGAACGAGCAGATGATCCGGCGCACGCGGCGCGCCTTCAGCAGCGCCGCCAGACCGGTGTCGCCGTTGCCGGCGTTGTTGTTGACGATCGTCAGGTCTTTCGCGCCCTGGTCGATCAGCGCATCGATCAGCGCCGACGGCATGCCGGCCGTGCCGAAGCCGCCGATCATCACGGTCGCGCCGTCATGGATGCCGGCGACGGCGGCGGCGAGCGAAGTGCAGGTCTTGTCGATCATGCCGGCTGCCTCCGTGCGGGGCGGCGGACGGGGACGCGCGGCGCGGCGTCCTGCGGGCGGTGCGGCTGGTTCATGTTGCCTCCGGTGGTTTGTTCGTTTATCGAACTTATGTGCGATGTGTGAACGAAACACTAAAGTCCGCCGCTGACTGCGTCAATTGCGTTTATCGAAACATTGTTCGTTTATCGAACGATAATGACCATCGTGTCCGGACTCCGGCGGCCCGTCTGCCGGGCAGGCCGCGCGCCGGGCCACGTTCCGGGTTCGGCGGCGGATGTCGCGCCCGGCTGCCGGCCGGAAACGACACCGCCCGCCGTCGGCTGAGCCGGCGGCGGGCGGTCACGGGGATGGCTGCTGCGGACGGATCAGCTGACGAGCTGCATGCCGAGTTCGGCGCTCGCGCCGAGCAGGACCGGCAGGAACTGCGCTTCCATCTCCGGCGGCGAGCAGCGGCTCGCCCCGACGCTGACGTTCATCGCCGCGACGACGCGCCCGGACAGGTCACGCACCGGCACCGCCAGCGAGCGCAGGCCGAGTTCGAGCTCCTGATCGACGAGCGCGTAACCGCAGGCGCGCACCTGCTCCAGCGCCTCGATCAGCCGCGCGCGCGTGCTGATCGTGCGGCCGGTGCGCGGGCGCAGCTCGACGGTCGCCAGATAGCGTTCGAGCTCGGCCGCCGGCTGATAGGCGAGGATCGCGCGGCCCATCGACGTGCAGTACGCCGGCAGCCGGCTGCCGACACTGAGATCCACCGACATGATCCGCGTCGTCGAGGCCGCGCGCGCCACGTAGAGGATTTCCTCGGCATCGAGGATCGCGAGCGAGCAGGCCTCGTGCAGCGTGTCACGCACGCGATCGAGGAAGGGTTGCGCCAGCACCGGCAGCGGCGTGGCGGCAAGATACGCATGCCCGAGCGACAGCACCTTCGGCAGCAGCGAGAAGTTGCGCGAGTCGGAACTCACGTAGCCGAGCTGCCCGAGCGTGTACAGGCAGCGGCGCACCGCCGCGCGCGGGATGCCGGTCTTCTGGCTGATCTGCGCGATCGTCAGGCTGCGCTTGCGCTCGCTGAAGGCGCGGATCACCGCGATGCCGCGCGCGAGCGAGGTCATGAAGCTCGGGTCACCCGACAGCGCTTCGATCTCGTCGACCGCGAGCAGCCGCGCAGCCGGCGGCGGTGCGGCGCGGGACGGGACGGCGACGGTCTCGTCGGCAGCGTCGGCCGCCGCCTCGGGCGGATCGGAACGGGCGTCGTCCATAAGGCACTCCTGCGGAACCGGGGGCGGGGGAACGGTGGGCCGGGACGGGAAACGATCTGTAATCGTCCGGCATGACGATGATCGCACGTTGCGCAGCCGGGGCCGACGGTCGCGGCGCTTCAGTCCGGGCGTGTCATCTGCCAGCGCGCGCCGGCGTCGATCGTGAAGTAATCCCCCGGCCCGCCGCCGCGCAGCAGCGGTGCGGCGGCAGCCGTGTCGTAGACACCATCGACCAGCAGCGCCGTGGCGATGTGCACGCCGACGACCTCGCCGAGCACCAGCCAGCTCGGTACCAAGCGGCCGTCGGCGGTGCGCAGCTGCACGATCTGGCTCAGCCGGCATTCGAAGGACACCGGACTTTCGGCCACGCGCGGCACCGCGATCCGGCGCGAGGCCACCGGCGTCAGCCCGGCCAGCGCGAACTCGTCGACTTCGGGCGCGACCGTCGCGCTGCTCGCGTTCATCGCCGTGGCCAGCGCGCGCGTGACCAGGTTCCAGCCGAACTCGCCGGTGCGCTCGATGTTGTTCAGGCTGTCCTTGCGACCGACGCTCGCGAACCCGACGATCGGCGGCCGGTAGTTGAAGGCGTTGAAGAAGCTGTACGGCGCGAGGTTCAGCCGCCCGGCCGGATCGTGCGAGGAAATCCAGCCGATCGGCCGCGGCGCGACGATGGCGTTGAACGGATCGTGCGCGAGGCCGTGGCCCTGCGCGGGTTCGTAGAAGTGGATCGCATCGCTCATGGTGCGGACTCCGGGCAGCCGGTGCGAAGACGCCGCCCGGTCGCGGAACCCGGGCGGCGGCAGGGAATGCCACGGTACGCCGGCGCGGCCGCGGCCGGGGCTCAGGTCGCCGCATCGAGCGCCGACGGATGCCGGGCGAGCGGCGTCACGACGATTTCCATGTACGGGAACAAGGGCAGCGTCGAGAGCAGCGTGTGCAGCTCGTCGTGGTCGGTCACGTCGAAGACGCTGACGTTCGCGTAGCAGCCGGCCACGCGCCACAGATGGCGCCAGCGGCCGTCGCGCTGCAGCAGCTGCGCGCGCGCCTTTTCCTCGGCCTTCAGGGCTTCGAACCGGTGCGGGTCCACATCGTGCGGCACGCGCACGTCCATCCGGACGCAGTACAGCATCGGAATCACCTCTCGAAATGGTTCGGGGTTTAAGGAAACAGGAGGAAACAGGGCAATGCCGCCGGCGCCGCGGCTTCAGCGGCGCGCGTAGCGGCGCAGCTGCTCCTCATCGAGCACGAGGCCGAGGCCGGGACCGGACGGCAGGTGCACGTGGCCGTCGGCGTAGTGCAGCGGCTCGGTGACGAGGTCGCCGGTCAGGATCTGCGGCCCGAAGTGCTCACAGCCCCATGCGAGTTCGCGCAGGCCCGCGAACGCGTGCAGGTGCGCGGCCGCGCCGATCGAGCTTTCGAGCAGGCAGCCGCCGTACAGGCCGACGCCGGCGGCCTCGGCCACGGCCGCTACGCGGCGCAGGCCGAGCAGGCCGCCGTGCTTGACGAGCTTCAGCGACACCGCATCGGCCGCGCCGGCCTGCGCGAGCGCGAGCATGTCCTGCGGCGTGAACACGCTTTCGTCGGCGAGCAGCGGCACCGCCGAGCGCGCCCGCACGCGCGCGAGCCCGGCGAGGTTCCAGGCCGGCAGCGGCTGTTCGAGCAGCTCGATGCCGAGGGCGGCGAGTGCCGGCGTGCAGCGGTTCGCGGTCGTCTCGTCCCAGGCCTGATTGGCATCGACGATCAGCCGCGCGCGGCCGGCCAGCGCCGCGGCGAGCCGGCCGAGCCGAGCCAGATCGGCCGCGGCGGACTGCGCACCGATCTTGACCTTGAAGGTGTCGTGCAGGCGCGCGGCGAGCTTGGCCTCGGCCTCCTCGAGCTCCTGGCCGGCGTCGCCGGAGGCGAGCGTCCACAGCACCGGGATGCGCTCGCGCACCACACCGCCGAGCAGGGCCGCGACCGGCAGGCCGAGGCTGCGGCCGACGGCGTCAAACAGCGCCGTCTCCAGCGCGGCCTTGGCGGCGTTGTTGCGCTTCGCGGCCGCATCGAGCCGCGCGCCGGCGAGCTCGAAGGCGTCGGCGCGCACGCCGGTCAGCGCCGGCGCGAGGTGGGCGTCGATCGTCGCCTTGATGCCTTCCACGCATTCCTCGCTCCAGCGCGGGCCGCCGAGCGTGGCCGCCTCGCCGATGCCTTCGACGCCGTTGTCGAGGCGCACGCGCACGATCACGTAGCTCTGCGCGGCGACCGACAGCGAGGACAGCTTGTGCCGGCGCACGGTCGGCACGTCGACGATGTGGCTCGTGACCGAATGCACGCAGAGGTCGCGCTGCAGGTCCGCCACCGGCAGCGCCGGGCGGGTCGGGGTCAGGATGTCGGACATGGGTGAGACTCCGGAGCTGGCCGGTCCGGGCGGAAATGCCCGGACCGGGGACGCCGCCGTGACGGCAGCGGGCGGGGCTGCGTTCAGCCGGCGAGCGGTTCCAGCACGATGTCGAAAGCGACGTGCCAGCGCGTGTCGGCCCCGGCCGGGGCCGGCCGGAATTCGACGGTCAGCGAATCCTTGACCGCGAACACCGAATCGCTCGCCAGATAACGATCGTCGCGGTCGAAGATCTGCGTGACCAGTTCGTGATAACCCGGTGCGCGCACGCGGAAATGGATGTGGGCCGGGCGGAACGGATGGCGGTCCATCATCTGCAGCAGTTCGCCGGCCGGACCGTCGAACGGAATCGGATACGCGATCGGGCGCAAGGCGCGAAATGCGTAGCGGCCCTCGGCATCGGTGCAGAACTGCCCGCGCAGGTTGAAATCCGGCTGCTCCGGATCCTGCTGCTCGTAGAGTCCGTTCGGTGCGGTTTCCCAGACCGCGATCCGCGCATTCCCGACCGGCCGGCCGTTGACGCCGAGCACGCGCCCGCAGACGAATACCGATTCGCCCTCCTGACCGCCGCGCACGATCGACGCGCCATGATCGAGCAGCGGCGAATGCTCGCGCCAGAACGGCCCGAGCACGGCGCTGTCGGTGGCGGCCCCGCGTTCGGCATGGTGATGGTCGAGGACATCGACGAGGCTTTCGAGTCCGAACACGTCGCTCGCGAGCACGGCTTCGTTGCGCTTGTCGTCGGACATCCGGCCGATGCGCACGATGAAATCACAGGCCGCGCGGTATTCGGGCGTCGTCAGTTTCACCTCGCGGGCAAAATCGTGCAGGTGGCGGATCAGCGCCGTCATGACGGTGCGCACACGCGGCGTTGCGCCGGGACCGATCGCGCCGATGACGGTGTCGGTGAAGGTAGCCATCGATAATTCAGCCATTTCAAGTTCTCCTCTGGTGGTGGATATTCGGCGGATGTACGGGCATTCCCGGATTTCCGCGCTTCGGATGTAAAAATTCATGTGGCACGCTGCATTCATCGACCTGGCAGCGACCGGTGTTCCGGCTGCCGGGGGGCTGCGGATTTCCTGTCCGCATGTCCCTGCCCCGGCAATGGCTTTCAGCCCTGATCGCCGCCGGCGACCGGCAGGATCGTGCCGGTGATGTACGAGGCTTCGTCCGAGGCGAGAAACAGGATTGCCGCGGCCTGTTCGTCGAGCGTGCCGTAGCGTTTCATCAGCGAGGATTCGACGGTCTGTTCGACGATCTGCCGGTACCACGCCTGCGTTTGTTCATCCGCGGCCACCGTATTGCGCGGAATGCGCCGTGGTGGTGCCTCGGTGCCGCCGGGCGCAATGCCAAGCACGCGGATGCCGTGGCCCGCGCATTCGAACGCGAGGCAGGCGGTCAGCGCATTGACGCCGCCTTTCGCCGCGCCGTACGGCACGCGATTGACGCCACGCGTCGCCACCGAGGACACGTTAACGATGGTGCCGGCCTGCTGCGCGATCATGAACGGCAGCACCGCGCGACAGCCCCAGAGCGTCGGAAACAGCGAGCGGCGGACTTCGGCCTCGATTTCGTCCTCGGCGTACTGCTCGAACGGCTTTGCCCAGATCGTGCCGCCGACGTTGTTGACGAGGATGTCGATGCGGCCGAAGCGCGCGTGCGCCTCGTTGATCGCGAGTCGGGATTCGCCGTAGCGTTCGAGATCGGCCGTGATCGCCAGGGCCTCGCCGCCGGCGGCGAGGATTTCGGCGTGGACTTCCGCGATCAGCGGCGAGCGGTCGACGAGTGCGACGCGCGCACCTTCGCGCGCCATGTTCACGGCCACCGTGCGGCCGATGCCCTGCGCCGCACCGGTGACGACGGCGATCCTGCCATTGAAACGACCGGCATGGATCATTGCGGCAGCACCGTTTCGGGGATGGCTGCCGTGGCGGTGGCGATGCTGTCGCCGATGGCAGTCACGAGGCCGCTGGTCACGAATTTCTCGTAATGGAAATTCGCCGGCCGGATGCCGTGTGCAGCAAAGTGCGCGCGCACGGCATCGACCATCGGCGGCGGCCCGCACAGATACACGTCCACGTCGCCGTCGTGCAGTTTGTCGGCCGCCAGGTGATGGGTGACGTAACCGCGGTTCGGATGCGGACTGGCCGGATCGGCGACGCAGCACACATACGTGAAATCGGCGATGCGCCGTGCTGCCGCGTCGAGCCGGTCGAGTTCGACCAGATCGGCATCGCCGGTCACGCCGTAAATCAGGTGCACCGGATAATCCGTGCCGGTTTCGGCGATCTGCTCGAGCATCGCCAGAAACGGCGCGAGTCCGGTGCCGCCGGCGAGCATCAGCACCGGCCGGCGGATTTCGCGCAGATAGAAACTGCCGAGCGGCCCCTCGAATTCGATCGCCGCACCGGCTTCGGCGCGTTCGCGCAGATAAGCCGGCAGCAGGCCGGCCGCGGTGTCGCGCAGCAGGAACGACACGCTCGCGCGCCCCGGGCCGCAGCTGAATGAATACGCGCGCTTCTGGTCGGTGCCCGGCACGCGGACGTTGACGTACTGGCCCGGCAGGAAGCCGAGCGCGGCCGGCGCATCGAGCTCGATCGAGAATGCGACGGCGGTGCCGGAGAGCCGCGTGACCGAACCGATGCGGCCGCGGTGCGTGGCCGCGGTGGTCCGGCACAGCGCGGCACTCGCCGCGATGCGCACGACGCAGTCCGACTGCGGGCGCATCTGGCAGGCCAGCACGTAGCCGGCTGCGGCCTCTCCGGCGCTCATGGCCTCGTCGATGTAGCTGCCGCCGTCGTAGCGGCCGGCTTCGCAGTAAGCCTTGCAGGTGCCGCAGGCACCGTCGCGGCAGTCGAGCGGAATGTTGATCCCGGCCCGGTAAGCCGCATCGGCGAGCGTGTCGCCGGCCCGGCAATCGACGAAGCGCGTGACGCCGTCTTCGAAACTCAGGGCGATCCGGTGATTCATGGCGTTCTCCTCCTCCAGTCGTCCGTCATCGGCGTCAGACGTGATAGATGTCGACGACGTGATGGATGCAGTCGTTTTTCAGCACGATCTTCTTGTTCCGGATCAGCGGCTGCGGACCGGACAGATCGAGCGTGTAATACGAGGTGCCGAAATACGTATCGACGGTCTTGTAGCGGTAATACAGCGTGAACCAGTTGCAGCGCACCCGGCACCGGCTGCCGTCCTGATCGATGATCTCGACGTTGTTGATGTTGTGTGAGGTGCGCGGCTCCGGCAGGCTGGTTGCACCGGAACGCTCGGTCCGGATGCGGTAGACGCGATCGTTCAGACCGTCCCGGCGCGAGTAATAGATCAGCGAAATCTCGCGCTGCGGATCGCGGGTCAGGCCGTCGTCGTCATCCCAGGCCGGCATCCAGAATTCAGCGTCCGGCGCATACAGTTCAAGCCAGCGATCCCATTCGCGATCGTCGAGATAACGCGCCTCGCGAAACAGAAACTGGCGCACGTCCTCGATGGAAAGATCGATGCCGCTCATGGATTCACTCCTGGTCCGCAGCCGCAGCGGCGGCCTTGCTCATTGTTTCGACCCAGTAGGCGTGCTGGACCGGATACAGACCTTCGTCCTCGGTGCGCACGCCGCTGGACACCGGCTGCAGACCGATTTCGCGGGCACCGGCGTCGGCCCCGTCAATCCAGTGCTGCGCCCCGCGGCACATGTCGTTCCATTGCGCCGCCCGCCCCTGATACCCCATCTGGCAGGCGCGGAATTCCTCAAGATCGTCGGGCGTGGCCATGCCGGTGGCGTTGAAGAAGTCCTCGTACTGGCGGATGCGCCGGGCGCGCGCCTCGGGGCTTTCGTTCTTCGGCGCGATGCAGTAGATCGTGACTTCGGTCTTGTCGATGGCAAGCGGCCGGATCTGACGGATCTGCGAACTGAACTGGTCCATCAGATACACGTTCGGGTACAGGCAGAGGTTGCGCAGATAACCGATCATCCAGTCGGCCCGCGCCGCGCCGAAACGCTCGATCAGTTCGTCGCGCCGTTCGTACAGCGGCCGGTCCTGCGGATTCGGCCACTGCATCCACAGCAGCATGTGGCCGTGCTCGAACGCGTAATAACCGCCTTTCTGCCTGGCCCAGCTGCTCGCATCCATCGCCTTCACATCGTCGGCGGTTTCGCCGGTCTTGCGCCGGTTGGTGGTCGCGACGTAATTCCAGTGCACCGAACTGACGTGATAGCCGTCGGCGCCGTTTTCGGCCTGCAGCTTCCAGTTGCCGTCGTAGACGTAGGTCGAGGAACCGCGCAGCACTTCGAGTCCGTCCGGGGCCTGATCGACGATCATGTCGATGATCTTCGTCGCCTCGCCGAGATGTTCGGCGAGCGGCAGCACGTCCGGGTTCAGGCTGCCGAACAGGAAGCCGCGGTAGGATTCGAAGCGTGCGACCTTCGTCAGGTCGTGCGAGCCGTTGCGGCTGAAACCGTCCGGATAGCCGGCCCCGTCCGGATCCTTGACCTTCAGCAGCTTGCCGGAGTTACTGAAGGTCCAGCCGTGGAACGGGCAGGTGTAGGTGGACTTGTTGCCTTTCTTGAACCGGCAGAGCATCGAGCCGCGGTGGCTGCAGGCGTTGATGAAGGCATTGAGTTCGCCCTGGCGGTTGCGGGCGATGAAGATCGGCTGGCGGCCGATGTGCGTGGTCAGATAATCGTTGGGATTCGGAATCTGGCTGTCGTGGGCAAGGTAGATCCAGTTGCCCTCGAAGATATGCTGCATTTCCAGTTCGAACAGCGCTGGATCGGTGAAGATGTCGCGGCGGCAACGGTGAATGCCGTGTTCGCGATCTTCGACCAGTGTCGTGGCGATCTGTCCGGCAAGGGCTGCATTCATCGTGATGTTCTCCTCGTTCGGTGTCTGGGAACGGTTGCAGCACCGGTGGCCGTCAGCGCGGCGGTCGGCACGAACCGTTGAAGACGGGGCTGGAATGCCTGCCGATGCGGTGAACGGCATTTCATTTCCGCGCCGGCGGACCGGCCTGTCCCGTTTCCGGTTTCTACTGCGGGGACCATCATCATCAGGCCGGACACGGCCGTCCAAGACCGAATGAGTCCGCCCCGATACCCTGCGGGTATCGGGGCGAAGGGCGGGTTTTTCGGGATGCCGCAGATGCGTGAAAATCCGGGCAGATCACGAATCCGGGCGGATTCGCAGGTGCCGACCGTGCCGTGCGGCGGCGGAATGCGGTGGGCGGCGTCCCTTGCGCAATGCAGTATCCGGAGCCGGCTGCGCGGCGGTGCGCATGGGCGCCTAGCATGGAAGCAGCAGCGGTGGCCGGACCATCGTCGTCCGGCCGCCGCGGCGTCACGTCGTCAGCTCATTCCCTCGACAGCAGCGCGGTCCGTACCGTGGAACTCCGACACCTGCGTTACTTCGTGACCGTCGTGCGCGAGGGCAACTTCACGCGCGCGGCCGAGCGGCTGCACATGGCGCAGCCGCCGCTGAGCCGGCAGATCCAGCAACTGGAGGACCGGCTCGGCGTCGTGCTGCTCGATCGGCAGAGCAGGCCGCTGCAGCCGACCGAGGCCGGACGCTTCTTCTACGAACAGGCGGTGAACGTGCTCGAACGCGTCGAAACCGTCGTCGCGCAGACGCGGCGCTACGCCCATGCCGAGAAGCGCCGCTTCGGCATCGGCTTCGTCGGCTCGACGCTGTACGGGGCGCTGCCGATGCTGCTGCGCCGCTTCCGCGCCGCGTACCCGCAACTGAACGTCGAGCTGCTCGAACTCGGCAGCGTGCAGCAGGTCGCGGCGCTGAAGGACGGGCGCATCGATGTCGGCTTCGGACGCATCCCGGTCGAGGACCCGGCGATCGCGCGCCGGCTGCTGCGCGAGGAAAGCCTGGTCGTAGCGCTGCCGCCGGGCCATCCGCTGTTCGAGCGCCCGCGCCTGCGCATGAGCGATCTCGCCGACGAGGCGCTGATCGTGTACCCGAAGGCGCCGCGCCCGAGCTACGCCGATCACGTGCTCGCGCTGTACCGCGACAGCGGCGTCAGGCCGTCGGCGGTGTGCGAGGCGAGCAGCGTGCAGACCGCGCTCGGGCTCGTGCTCGCGGCCGAAGGGCTCTGCGTCGTGCCCGAGGCCGTGCAGCGCCTGCGTCGCGACGATCTGTTCTTCCGCCCGCTCGACGATGCGCGCGCGGTGTCGCCGGTCATCCTGTACTGCCGCGCCGGCGATGCCCCGCCCGAGATCGCCGCGATCCTGGATCTGATCCGCGCGCACTACCGCGAGCACGACATCCCCAACGCACTCGGCTGACGCGCCGGCCCCGGTAAAACCGCCAGAAACAGCGCCCGGCACGGAGCCGGGCGCGGGCGGGGACGGCAGGCAGCGGCGCAGGGCGCGCCGGCGCCGGCGGTGGCATCAGTTCACGGTTTCGACCTGCCGCGGCACGACGAACCAGACCCAGACCAGCGCCAGCAGGTAGGCGCACGGGATCATCGTGAACAGCACCGCGTAGTTGTTGTTGGTCGTGGTCAGCACGTAGCCGACGAGCTGCGTCATGAACATGCCGCCGATCGCGCCGCAGGTGCCGCCGAAGCCGTAGACCGAACCCATGGCCTCACGCGGCGTCGCGTCCATCGCCAGGCTCCAGACGTTCGCGGTCCAGGCCTGGTGCGCGCCGATCGCGAGCGAGATCAGCGCCACCGCCGACCACAGTCCGCTGGCCTGCGAGGCGAACACGATCGGCACGATGCAGAGCGCGCAGATCAGCATCGACAGCAGCCGCGACTGCACCGGCGCCCGGCCGCGGCTGATCATCCACGAGGACAGCGCCCCGCCGAGCACGCTGCCGAGGTCGGCCGACAGGTAGATCACGACCAGCGGCAGGCCCATCGCGGTGACGCTGATGCCGAGGTCGTACTGCTGGTTCAGGTACGGCGGCAGCCAGTACAGGTAGAACCAGAACACCGGCGCGGCGAGGGTGTTGGCGACCGCGTAGGCCCAGGTCACGCGCATCGTCAGCACCTTGCGATACGGCACGGCCTGCACCGGCGGCTCGGCGGCACCGGCACTGATGTAGTCGAGTTCGCTCGCGCGCACCGTCGGGTGACGTTCCGGATCGAAGTAGTGCTTCAGCCAGAACGCCAGCCAGACCATGCCCATCGCGCCGACGATGAAGAACGTCGCCTGCCAGCCCCAGGTCGCCATCACGAACGGGATCATCAGCGGCGCGATCATCGCGCCGACGTTGGTGCCGGCGTTGAAGATGCCGGCGGCCATCGCGCGCTCGCCGGCCGGGAACCACAGCCGCGTCGTCTTCACGCAGGACGGGTAGTTGCCGGACTCGGCCAGACCGAGGAAGAAGCGGCAGGCCATGAAGCCGAACACCGTGCCGGCCAGCCCGTGCGCGGCCGCCGCGATGCTCCAGAGCAGCACGGCGAGCGCGAAACCGCGGCGCACGCCGATACGGTCGATGAAGCGGCCCTGCAGCGCGTAGCCGGCCGCGTAGCCGACCTGGAACCAGAAGTTGATGTTCGCGTAGTCCTGCGCGGTCCAGTTCATGGCCTTCGCCAGAACCGGTTGCAGGATGCCGAGCGCGGCGCGATCGACGTAGTTCAGCACGGTCGCGAAGAACACCAGCGCCAGCATGGTCCAGCGCGTGTGGCCGACGGCGAAGGCGCGGCGCAGCACCCCTGCGCGCGGCGGGGCGGCGCCGTCAGCGCCCAGGCTTGCGGTCAGTACGGTCATCGGGAGTCTCCTCGGTACGGCTCTGGCGGTGCGGGGGCCGCGCCGGCCGGCGCGCGGATGCAGGCGCGACGGCGGGGCACGGCGCCCCGGTGGGGTGCCGGCGGTCGTGGCCGCCGGCTGCTTTTTTCGGGTTTCGGATGTCGTGTCGTGTCGGGTGGCGGGCGTCCGCGGCCCGCGGCTTGTCATGCCGATCACACGTACATGCGTCGTTTTCCCCCTCTCCCCAACCCCTCTCCCGCGAGGGGCGAGGGGCTGAAAAGACGGTGTGTTCAGCCGTGATCGGTATCAGTCGTCCGGCGCGCTGCGGCGCAGGCGTGCCTGCACCAGCGCCGACATGCGCACGGCGGCGTTGACGGCGCCGTGGCCGGCGTAGCCGCCGCGGCGCTCGACGATCTCGACGAAGAAGCGCTGCTCGAACAGCGTGGTGTAGGCGTGCAGGAACTCGCCGCCGTGTTCGTCGCGGTCGTAGAGCACGTCGTGCGCGGCCAGCGCTTCGAGGAACTCCGGCGCCAGCGCGTAGCGCGCGTCGAGATCGTCGTAGTAGTTGCGCGGGATCGCGAGGAAGCGCACCCCGCGTTCGCGCGCCGCACGCACCGAGGTGAACACGTCGGTGCTGGCGAGCGCGAGCCGCTGCAGGCCGCTGCCGCCGTAGTGCGCGAGCAGGCGCGAGACGGCGGTGTCCGGGTCGCGCGAACTCATCAGCGGCACGTGCACGCGCCGCCCGGGGCTGCGCACGGCACGGCTCTGCACCAGGCCGTAGGGATCGGGCAGCGTCAGCACCGGCTCGCCGGCGTCGAAGCCGAACGCGGCGCGAAAGAACAGCAGCCAGTGATCGAGTTCGCCGCCGGCGACGGCGAGCGCGTGGTAGTCGATGGCCGTGAGCCCGATGCCGGTCGGGGCGGTCGTGGACGGGGACGGCGCCGGGGCTGGTGCGAAGTCGCTGTCGTAGATGTCCGCTGCGTTCGGCGGCGCATCGACGAAGCAGACGAGGCTGCCGTCCGGTGCGCACACGGCCGGAATCGCGCGCTCGCCGGGGCCGAGCCGGCCGTGGTGGGCGCTGTAGC
>NZ_DAOLKE010000049.1:0-16574 GCF_035331805.1 Plasticicumulans sp.
GGCCGCGACGCAGCGGCCGGCTCGGTTCGAGCCCTTCGATCACGTGCTCCTCGATCGACTTGCCGGTGTAGCGCTCGATGCGTTCGAGCTGGCGCACGTCGGCGTACGACGCAAGCGAGATCGCGATGCCGCTGCGCCCGGCACGGCCGGTGCGGCCGATGCGGTGCACGTAGTCCTCGGCAGCCTTCGGCAGGTCGAAGTTGATGACGTGGGTGATGCCCTGCACGTCGATGCCGCGCGCGGCGACATCGGTGGCGACCAGCAGGCGCACGCGACCGTCGCGCAGCCGGGCCAGCGTGCGCGAGCGCAGCGTCTGGTGCATGTCGCCGTGCAGCGCCGCGGCCGGCAGGCCGGCATCGCGCAGGCGCTCGGCCAGCGCGTCGGCGTCACGCTTGGTCGCCGAGAAGATGATCGCGCGGTCCATCGTCTCGTCGTTGAGCAGGTGATCGAGCAGGCGGTGCTTGTGCGCGAGGTCATCGGCGACGTGCAGGCGCTGTTCGATGTTGAGCTGCTCGGTCTGCGTCGGCTCGATCGCGATGCGCACGGCGTCGCGGGTCAGCTCGGCCGCGAGGCGCGCCATCGCACCGTCGAGGGTCGCGGTGAACAGCAGCGTCTGGCGCCCGGCCGGCGTGGCCTCGGCGATGCGCTCGACGTCTTCCTTGAAGCCGAGATCGAGCATGCGGTCGGCCTCGTCGAGCACGAGGACCTCGATCTTCGACAGGTCGATGCGGTCGCGGTCGAGGTGATCGATCAGGCGCCCGGGCGTGGCGACGACCAGGTCGAGCGGGCCGCCCAGCGCGCGCAGCTGCGGGCCGTAGGGCATGCCGCCGAGCAGGCTGACGGTCGTGAAGCGCAGGAAGCGGCCGTACTTGTGCGCGGCATCCATGACCTGCGCGGCGAGTTCGCGGGTCGGGGTCAGCACCAGCACGCGCGGCGCACGGCGGCGGTCACCGGAGGCCACGGCAAAGCGCTGCAGCGCCGGCAGCATGAACGCAGCGGTCTTGCCGGTGCCGGTCTGCGCGGAGGCGATGAGGTCATGCCCTTCGAGGGCGGCGGGAATGGCCTGGGCCTGGATCGGGGTCGGCTCGGAATAGCCGGCTTCGGTCAGGGCACGCAGCAGGGACGCGTCGAGAGACAGGTCGGAAAAGGACATTAGGCTACCGGAGTTGCAATACGGGGGCGCACGGCGGCACGGACCGGAAGATGTCACGTGGAATGCGTGGTATGGCCGAAATTTCGCCGGCGCGGTCGACATCGTCGCCAACCGGGATTTCGCGTACGCCCGCAGCAAGGCCGGCGTCGGGGAGGTCAGGGAGCGATGACACGGCGTGCCGGACAAGAGCGCCGGCACGTGGGGCGCACTATACCGCGCATGCCGGCCGGGCGCCACTGCTGCGCTGCGACACAGACGCCTTCCGCAGGCAGATTCACCGGATGTTCACGATGAGATTTGTATTCGATACGGATGTCGCTTCATCGCAACAGGGGCAGGTCGCGCTGCCGGCGCTGCTACGCTAGACCGGCTGCGGCCGGGACGGATTTTTACCCGGCACGTCAGGCACTAGAGCGGCCCTCGAAGGCCGCCTGCATGACACCCCCGGATCCGGGAGAACACGGGAGAACATCAGGATGTCCGCATCTGCCTTGCCGAAACCGGCCCGTACGGCCGGGCTGTCCGTTCTTGCAGCCCTTGCAGCCACCGTCGCCCACGGCGCCGGTTTCCAGATCACCGAATCCAGCGTCACCGGGCTCGGCCGGGCCTTTGCCGGCAGTGGCCTGGTCGGCGATGACCTGTCGGCCATCGCCTACAACCCTGCCGGCCTGACGCTGCTCGACGGCACCCGCATCCAGGGCGGCGCGACCTCCATTTCGTCAGACGGCGAATTCCGGGGCCGCTCGACGGGCACGCCGTCGCTGCGTGCAACCGGTGCGCCGATCGCCGGCCCGGTGTTCTCGCAGGACAGCAGCGGCGGCAGCAGCGAGGATGCCGGCGCCTCGGCCGTCGTGCCGAACAACTACTTCGTGCATGCGCTGTCGCCGGACCTGCGCGTCGGCTTCGGCCTGCACTCGCCGTTCGGACTGGCAACCGATTACGGCGCTTCCTGGGTCGGGCGCTATCACGCGCAGTCCTCCGAACTGCAGACCGTCGACCTGAATCCGACGCTGGCCTGGCGGCTGTCGCCGCAGCTGAGCCTCGGCTTCGGCCTCAGCTACCAGCTCGCCAAGGGCAGGCTGTCGCAGGCCGTGTTCACCGGCACGCCGGCTGACGGCTTTGCCGAGTTCAAGGGCGACAGCGATGCCTTCGGCTGGAACCTCGGCGCGATGTACGAGCTGGCGCCGGGCAGCCGCCTCGGCCTGTCGTTCCGCTCGAAGGTGACGCAGGATTTCGACGGCGACCTGCGCGTGCGCACACCGCTCGGCAGCCGTCGCTTCGATGCCGAGACCTCGATCACGCTGCCCGAGACCGTCAACCTCGGCTACGTGCAGGCGCTCGATGAACAGCTGAGCCTGTCCTTCGGCGCGCGCTGGACCAACTGGAGCCGCTTCGACGAGCTGAAGCTCAAGTCCCCGGGCCTCGCCGGCGGCAGCAAGACCTTCATCGAGGACTGGCGCGACACCTGGACGCTGTCGGCCGGCGTCGACTGGCGCTACAGCGAGGCCTGGACGCTGCGCGCCGGCGTGGCCTGGGACCAGACGCCGGTCAGTTCCGAGGAACACCGCACCGCACGCATCCCGGACGCCGATCGCTGGTGGCTCGGCTTCGGCGCCAGCTACCGGCCGACGCCGAAGCTGACGATCGACGCCGGCTTCGCGCACCTGTTCTTCGAGGATGCCGACACGCGCAACGTCGTGACGCTGGATACCGGCAACCCGGCCATCGTCATCGCCGATTCGCTGAGCGGCAGTTACTCGGGCTCGGCGACGCTGTTCGGACTGCAGCTGCAGTACCGCTTCGACTGACCGGCCGGGCCGAGGAGAAACCCCGATGACGACGCTCGCGGGCCGCACGCTGTTCGTGACCGGTGCAAGCCGTGGCATCGGCCGCGCGATCGCCCTGCGCGCCGCCCGCGACGGCGCGAACATCGCCGTGATCGGCAAGACCGAAACCCCCGATCCGCGCCTGCCCGGCACCATCCACGACACGGCGGCCGAGATCGAGGCTGCCGGCGGCCGGGCGCTGGCGCTCGCCGTCGACGTGCGCGACGAATCCGCCGTGCTTGCGGCGGTGGCGGCGACGCTGCGCCGCTTCGGCCGGCTCGACGTGCTGGTCAACAATGCCTCGGCGATCAGCCTCGGCGGCACGCTCGACACGCCGATGAAGCGCTTCGACCTGATGATGGCCGTCAACGCCCGCGCCACCTTCCTGTGCGCGCAGGCCTGCATCCCGCAGCTGCTGCGCTCGGACAATCCGCACATCCTGACGCTGGCGCCGCCGCCGGTCACCGCCGCGCGCTGGTACGGGGCGCACCTTGCCTACACGCTGGCCAAGGGCGGCATGAGCTGGGTGACGCTCGGGCTCGCCGAGGAATTCCGCGCGCAGGGGCTGGCGGTCAACGCGCTGTGGCCGCGCACCGTCATCGCGACCTCGGCGATCCGGCTGCTGCCCGGCGTCGATCCGGCCCGCTGCCGCAAACCCGAAATCGTCGCCGATGCCGCGCACGCGATCCTGACCCGGCCGGCGCGCAGCTGCACCGGCCGCTTCTTCCTCGACGAGGAAGCCCTGGCCGAGGCCGGCATCACCGATTTCGACGCCTACGCCGTGACGCCGGGCGCGGCGCTGCTGCCGGATATCTTCCTCGACTGACCCGACACGAACGGCCCGGGCATCCGCACGAGCGTCCGGACCCGTATCCGCTGCATCCGCCGGCTGCTGGAGAACTCCGCCCATGCCCGTTTCCCCCGGCTTCACCACGTGCACGACCGGCCTCGTGGCGTTCTGGCTGTCCGTGCTGCCCTGCACCCCGGTGCTGGCCGAAGAGCTGGCATTGAGCCTCGAACCGGCGCAGGGCCCGGCGCTCGTGATCGGTACGGTGACGCTCGAAGCCGACGGTGACGGCGAGCGCCTGACGGTCGCCTTCGACGAGTCGCGGTTCGAGGACCACTTCCTGTCGATGCGGCCGTTTCGCTGCCTGCCGGCCGGCGAGTGGCTGCTCTGCCGGCTGCCGTATCCGTACGAGCACCACCGGCGCATCCGCGACAGCGATCTGGTCGATCTCGAATACGCGCTGCTGTTCGTGATCAAGCCGCGCAGCGAATACGGGATCGACCTCAAGGACGGGCTGTACTGGCGGCTGGCGCGCGCGGGCAGGGGCTTTGTCGGCACGCCGTACGCGGTCGACTACACGCCGCTCGGCGTGCCGCCGGCGGCCGGTGAACTGCGACCGCTGACGCACGAGCAGCTCTGGGAGACCGAGGCGCAGCGCCTGCCGTTCGTGCGCCTGCGCATCGGCGGCTGAGCGGCAGGGCCGCCCTCAGGACGAACAGCTGAGCGCCAGCGAGCGCGCCCAGTCCGGCGGCTCGCCGTAGCAGTCCGGGGCTTCGGGGTGTTCGTCGAACGGCGTCTGCAGCAGGCGCAGCAGCCGGTCGATCCCGGCATAGTCGCCGTTCTCGGCCTGTTCGATCGCGCGCTGCGCGAGCCAGTTGCGCAGCACGATCTTCGGATTGACACGCCGCATGTTGGCGGCGCGGGTCTCGTCGTCGGAGGCTTCCGCGCGCAGGCGCTCGCCGTAGCGCTGCAGCCAGGTCTCGAAGCCGGCCGGATCGGCGACGGTATCGAGCAGGGCCTGCGGGCCGGTGCCGGGCCGGAAATCGCAGAGGCTGCGCAAGGTGTTGGTGTAGTCGGCGCCGCAGCCGGCCATCAGCCCGAGCAGGTCTTCGAGCAGGGCCTCGTCCTCGTCGCGGGCCTCGCGCAGGCCGAGCTTCGCGCGCATGCGCGCGGCATAGGCCTGCGCATACTGCTCGCTGAAGCCATCGAGCAGCGCGCGCAGCCGCTCGACCGGCACCAGCGGCGTCAGCGTCTGACCGAAGGCGGACAGATTCCACCACGCGATGCTTGGCTGGCGGTCGAAGGCGTAGCGGCCGTCGTCGTCGGAGTGGTTGCAGACGAAGCCGGGCTGGTAGGCGTCGAGGAAGCCGAACGGGCCGTAGTCGATCGTCAGTCCCAGCAGGCTCATGTTGTCGGTGTTCAGGACGCCGTGCGTGAAGCCGACCGCCTGCCAGCCGGCGACGAGCTGCGCCGTGCGCTCGATGACGTTCGCAAACAGCGCCGCGTGGCGTTCGGCGTCGGGCAGGGCCGCCAGCCCGGGAAAATGCAGCGCGATCGCGAAGTCGAGCAGTTCGCGCAGCAGCTCGTGGCGACCGCTGTAGTACAGGAACTGGAAGTGCCCGAAGCGCAGGTGGCTCGGGGCCAGGCGCACGAGGATCGCGCCGCTCTCGACGCTCTCGCGCAGCACCGGGCCGTCGCTGCCGATGATCGCGGCGGCGCGCGTCGTCGGGATGCCGAGGTGGTGCATCGCCTCCGAGCCCAGGTATTCGCGGATCGTCGAGCGCAGCACCGCGCGGCCGTCGCCCATGCGCGAGTACGGCGTGCGCCCGGCGCCCTTGAGCTGCACCTCCCAGCGCTCGCCGCGGCGGTTGACGAGCTCGCCGAGCAGCAGCGCGCGGCCGTCGCCGAGCTGCGGCACCCAGATGCCGAACTGGTGACCGGCGTAGACGGTCGCGATCGGTTCGGCGCCGGCCGGCACGCGCCGCCCGGAGAACACCTCGACGAAGTCCGGGTCCGCCGTGATGTCGGGCGGCAGGTCGAGCAGCGCCAGGGCGTCGGCGCTGGCGTGGACCAGGTGATGGCGGCCGTGCGGCTGCGCGGCGACGCGTGCGAACAGCGTCTCCGGCAGCCGGGCGGTACGGTTGTCAAACGGCAGGCGATCGAGCGGGCTCATGCCGGCATCGTCGTCGCCGGCCGGCACGGGTTCAAGCCCGCAGATCGCCACGCCGCCGGTTCAGGGCGTCACCGGGGCCGGATTCACCGGCGTCAGCGGCAGGGACTCGGCGCCGCTGCGTTCGGCTTCCGCCCGGTCGGCGGCGCTGCGGGCCGCCTCGGCCTTGCGGGCGGCCTCGGTCTTGTCGGCTTCGGCCTTCGTCGCTTCGGCCTTTTCGGCTTCGGCCTTGCGCGCGGCTTCGGCCTTCGCCGCATCGGCCTTGCGCGCGGCCTCGGCCTTGGTGGCCGCTTCGGCGCGGGCGGCCTCGGCCCTGCGGGCGGCTTCGGCCTTGTCGGCCTCGGCCTTCGCGGTTTCGGCCTTGCGGGCGGCTTCGGCCTTGTCGGCCTCGGCCTTCGCGGCCTCGGCCTGCTTCGCGGCTTCGGCGCGCGCCGCTTCAGCCTTGTCGGCCTCGGCCTTCGCAGCCTCGGCCTGCTTCGCGGCCTCGGCCTTCGCGGCTTCGGCCTTTTCGGCTTCGGCCCGGCGTGCGGCCTCGGCGCGCGCCGCCTCGGCCTTCTCGGCTTCGGCCCTGCGTGCGGCCTCGGCCTTCTCGGCCTCGACGCGGGCAGCCTCGGCCTTGCGTGCGGCCTCGGCCTTTTCGGCCTCGATGCGGGCGATCTCGGCCTTGCGGGCGGCTTCGGCCTTCTCGGCCTCGATGCGTGCGGCCTCGGCCTTCTCGGCCTCGATGCGGGCGATCTCGGCCTTGCGCGCGGCCTCGGCCTTCTCGGCCTCGATGCGGGCGACCTCGGCCTTGCGGGCGGCTTCGGCCTTCTCGGCCTCGATGCGGGCGGTTTCGGCGCGGGCGGCCTCCTGACGGGCGGCCTCGGCCTTGGCGGCGGCGCGGGCGGCGAGTTCGGCGTAGCTTCGGACCTTGTCGGGGTTCGTCGCCAGCCAGTCCTCGGCGGCCTTCAGCCGCGGCCAGTCCGGGACCTGGGCGGCGATGCTGACCTCGCGCCACTTCGGATGCCGGCCGGCCTGACGGAAGCTGGCGAAGCTGTCGAAGAAGCGGCCGGTGAACAGTTCGAGCTTGCGCAGCTGCGCGCGCTTGCGCGTCGCCTGCGTGACCAGCAGCGCGCCGACGGCGACGGTCTGGATCTCGTCGCCGCCGACGATCAGGTTCGGATAGTCGGCCTTCGTGAAGCGCGTCGGCAGATAGCGCCCGAGCAGTTCCGGCGGCAGCGTGATCGGCAGGAAGTGCAGGTCGTCCTCGGGGCGCACGCGCTGGAACAGCGGTGCGGGCTTGCCGGCGACGAAGGCGAGCGCGCTGATTTCGCCGCTGCGCAGTTTCTCGAGCGCGGTGAGCTGATCGAAATGCGTCGGCTCGACCGGCAGCTTCAGCGCGGCAAAGACGCCGGCGGCGGTGATCTCGGTGCCGCTGCCCGGCACGTCGAAGTTGACCTTGGTGCCGGTCAGGTCGCTCAGGCGGGTGATGTGGCCGCGCACCAGCAGGTGGAATTCCTCGTTGTACAGCTTGGCGATCACCTGCAGCCGGCGTACGAGCGGCTCCTGCGCCGGGTCTGCGCGCAGGTGTTCGAGCACGTCGGACTGCACCAGCGCCAGATCGACGAACGGCAGCGCCTGCAGGTCGCGCAGGTTCTGCACCGAGCCGCGCCCGAGGATCGGCAGGATGCGCAGGTCCGGGGCGTCGAGCACGGCGGCGAGGTCATCGGCCAGCCGCGCGTAACTGCCGCCGATGCCGCCGGCCACCAGTCCGACCAGCGTCGGGCGCGGGGGCTCCGGCGGGCGTTTCGTGGTTTCCGCGGCCGCCGGGACCGAAGTCCAGGGCAGCAGGCACAGCAGCAGGACGAGGCAACGGGCGAAACCTGGCATCGGAGCGGGCTCCACGGCTCGGGGACGGGCGCGTCGGCACGGGACGCGGGGGCGGGATCGGACGGCGGGGCGGGCAAGGGGGCCGGGTGCGGAGCCGTCCGGATCAGATCCGGATCCGGTCCGCATCACGGTGGCTCAGTCTGGCGGATCGGCGGCCGGTATCGCCAGCCAGTCGAGCAGCGGCTGCCAGCTCGCCCGATCGGCGGCCTGGCGCCGGCCGGGCAGCTCGAACAGCGTGATGCCGCTTGCAGCCGTCTGCACGTAGACCTGCGAATCGCGCAGCGCGCCGAGCGCCGGCAGGCCGCGCCCGGCGATGAAGGTTTCGAGCTGGCGCGCCGAGCGCGCCCGCGCCTGCACGCGGTTGCCGATCAGCCCCGGCAGGCAGCGCGCCTTGCGCACGGATTTCTGTTCGATGAGCCGCTCAAGAAATGCCGCGCTCGCGTCGATATCGAAGACCGAGGGCTGCACGGGGATGATGGCGTGATCGGCAATGCGGACGATGTCCTTGAAACGCTCGCCGCGCAGGGCGGCCGGTGCATCGATGATGGCGACGTCGAGTCCGGCGCTGTCCTCGATCACCGTGTCGTCTTCACGGGCGTCGAAGCCGCTGATGCGCGTCAGGTTCGCCGGCCGGCGGGCCAGCCAGCGCAGCGCCGACTGCTGACGGTCCAGATCGAACAGGCCGGTGCGCCGGCCGTGGGCCGCGTAGTAGCCGGCGAGGTTGACGGCGAGCGTGGTCTTGCCGGAGCCGCCCTTGGGGTTGGCAACCAGGATGATGTGCATGGCGCTGCGACCTCGGCTGCTGGCCGGTGCTGCCCGTTCGGCGCGCGACTTGTAGCGGGCGCGGACCGCTGCTGGCAAGCCTTGCGCAGGGCGGGGCGGGATGCCGCTCCGGGAACCGGACTGCAGCCGGCCCTTGTCGCATTGTGGAATTCACCTAGCTTGACAGGCCGGTGCTACGGCCCGGCCTGACCGGTGTGCTATTTCGGTGCCCCCGGAGCGTGCGTGCGCCGCTCCCGCGCAACGCAGCGGATTCACCTGCCCGGGCCGACCCGGCGAGGAACACAGAGCGATGGATGAACTTGACGACATCGTCCGCGAATTCCTGGCGGAAAGTAACGAGAACCTGGACCGGCTCGACAACGAGTTCGTGATGCTGGAGTCGAGTCCCGACGACCGGGACACGCTCGCGAGCATCTTCCGCACGATCCACACGATCAAGGGCACCTGCGGCTTCCTCGGCTTTTCGCATCTCGAAAAGGTCACGCACGCCGGCGAGAACCTGCTCTCGAAGCTGCGCGACGGCCACATCCGCCTGAATCAGGAGCGCACGACGGCGCTGCTGCAGATGGTCGATGCCGTGCGCGCGATGCTCGCGGCGATCGAGAGCACCGGCAGCGACGGCGACCAGAACTACCCGGAACTCACCGAGCGCCTGCTGACGCTGCAGCGCAAGGAGGAAGCGGTCGTGGCACCGGTGGCGAAGACCCCGGCGCCGCCGCCGCCGCCGCCGGTGCCGACCGAGGTGGCCGAGGGCATGGACGAGATCGTCGTCGAGTTCCTGACCGAGAGTCAGGAGAACCTCGACCGCCTCGACAACGAGTTCGTCGCGCTCGAGGCCGCGCCCGATGACCGCGACACGGTCGCGAGCATCTTCCGCACCATCCACACGATCAAGGGCACCTGCGGTTTCCTCGGCTTCTCGAAGCTCGAAAAGCTCACGCACGCCGGCGAGAACCTGCTCTCGAAGCTGCGCGACGGTCGCATCCGCCTGAATCAGGAGCGCACGACGGCGCTGCTGAAGATGGTCGATGCCGTGCGCGTGATGCTCGGCTCGATCGGTGCGAGCGGCCACGACGGCAACGAGACCTATCCGGAGCTGATCGAGCTGCTGACGGCGCTGCAGAGCGACGGCGCGGCCCCGGCGGCGGCCGCGCCGGCTGCGAAGCCGGTGGTGCCGGCCCTCGGCGAGATCCTCGTGCAGCAGGGCGTGGTCGCGCCCGAGCGCGTCGATGCCGCGCTGTCGAAGCAGGATGCCGGCGATCCGCGCCACGTCGGCGAGATTCTCGTGCAGGAGGAGGCCGTGAAGCCGGCGGCCGTGGTCGAGGCGCTGAAGGCGCAGAAGGACGTCGCGAAGGAGGTCAAGGCGCCGGCGGTGGCCGAGACCTCGATCCGCGTCGATGTCGGCCTGCTCGATCACCTGATGAACCTCGTCGGCGAGCTGGTGCTGACCCGCAACCAGGTGCTGCAGTACTCGAAGTCCGCCGACGATTCGCGCTTCGCGGCGACCTCGCAGCGGCTGAACCTGATCACCACCGAGCTGCAGGAAGGCGTCATGAAGACGCGCATGCAGCCGATCAACAACATCTGGAACAAGGTGCCGCGCGTCGTGCGCGACCTCGCGCTCGGCGTCAGCAAGCAGATCCGCGTCGAGATGGTCGGCAAGGAGACCGAACTCGACAAGTCGCTGATCGAGGCGATGAAGGACCCGCTGACCCACCTCGTGCGCAACTGCGTCGATCACGGCATCGAGGCGCCGGACGTGCGCGTGCAGAAGGGCAAGCCCGCCGAGGGCGTGCTGACGCTGCGCGCCTACCACGAGGGCGGGCAGGTCATCGTCGAGATCGCCGATGACGGTGCCGGCATCGATCCGCAGAAGCTCAAGTCCAAGGCGCTGCAGAAGGGCCTGATCACGGCCGAGCAGGCCGAGGCGATGTCGGCGCGCGAGCTGATCAACCTGATCTTCCTGCCCGGCTTCTCGACCGCCGAGAAGGTCACGAACATCTCCGGCCGCGGCGTCGGCATGGACGTGGTCAAGACCAACATCGAGAAGATCAGCGGCAACATCGAGCTGCGCAGCGAGCTTGGTCACGGCACGCTGTTCAAGATCAACCTGCCGCTGACGCTGGCGATCGTGCCGGCACTGATCGTGACCTCCGGCGGCCAGCGCTTCGCGATCCCGCAGGGCAGCCTGCAGGAGCTGATCCGCCTCGACGCCGCGCAGGGCATCGAGCAGATCCACGGTGCCCACGTCTACCGGCTGCGCGGCAAGCTGCTGCCGCTCGTGTACCTGAACCGCGAACTCGGGCTCGAAGGCGCGACGCGCAACGCCAACATCGTCGTGCTGCAGTCCGACAAGCGCCGCTTCGGGCTGGTGGTCGACGAGATCAACGACACGCAGGAAATCGTCGTCAAGCCGCTCTCGAAGCTGCTCAAGGGCCTGACCGTGTTCGCCGGAGCCACGGTCATGGGCGATGGCCGCGTCGTGCTGATCCTCGACATCCTCGGCCTCGCGCAGCGTGCGCGCATCGTCGGCGAGACGCGCGACCACGGTGCGGCCGAATCCATCGCCAACGGCGACGTGAGCGGCGAGGCGCAGAACATGCTGCTGGTGCGCTCGCCCGGCGACGGACGGCTCGCGATCGCGCTGTCGAAGGTCGCGCGCCTGGAGGAATTCCCGCGCAATTCGCTGGAGATGGCCGGCTCGCAGGAGGTCGTGCAGTACCGCAAGCAGATCCTGCCGCTGGTGCGCCTCGAGGACGTGCTGCCCGAGCGCCGGCGCTTCGACCGCTACGAGGACATGGCCACGCTCGACGAGAGCGTCGTGCAGGTCGTCGTCTACACGGTCAACGGCCGCAGCCTCGGCCTGGTCGTTGACCAGATCATCGACATCATCGAGGAGAACCTCGACCTGACCGGCGATCCTTCGCGCGAGGGCGTGCTCGGCACGACGGTGCTGCAGGGCCGTGTCACCGAGGTCTTCGATGTCGATGGTTTCCTTGAACGCATGTTCGCCGCGCTGTTCCCGGCCCGGCCGACTGCCCGCCTGAGCAGCACGGTGTACTGATGAGCGACGACGCGCAGTACTGCACCTTCCGCCTCGGCAGCCTGTTCTTCGGGGTGGAAGTCACGAAGGTCCAGGAAGTCATCCGCTACCAGGAGATGACGCCGATCCCGCTCGCCCAGCGCACGGTCTCGGGCCTGATCAACCTGCGCGGCCAGATCGTCACGGCGATCGACCTGCGCCGGGTGCTCGAATTCGAGGACCGTCCGGCCGACGAGCGACCGATGAACGTCGTGATCCGCACCGACGAGGGCGCGGTCAGCCTGCTGGTCGATCGTATCGGCGATGTGATGCACGTCGATTCCGACAGCTTCGAGCGCGTGCCCGACACCGTCACCGGCGTGGCCCGCGATCTGATCCTCGGTGCCTACAAGCTGCCGGACACGCTGCTGCTGGTGCTCGACACCGACCGCATCGTCGGCAGCGACGACGGCAGCCACTGAAGTTCCGGCCCCCGGTTTCCGGCCGCAGGCAGGCACAAGAATCATGGACAGACCGGCTCGGGTGCGCTTTGCTGCGCGGCCCGGGTCGCTCCGGGTCTGCGCGGCTGGCGACGGGGCCGGTGGCGACCGAAACCGAACCGCACCGCAGGCGTCGGGCCCCGGAGAGGGCAACGATGGATGAATACGTGCCGAAGCCATATCCGGGTGCCATGCCGGGCCCGACCCACGGCCTGCCCGGCCTGACGTGACTGCCGCTTCCGGAGCCCGCCTTGGACCGCATCCGCATCCTCATCGTCGATGACGCAGTCGTCGTGCGGCGCATGCTGTCGACGCTGCTCGCCGAAGACCCCGAACTGGAGGTCGTCGGCACGGCCGTCAACGGCGCCGATGCGCTGCGCAAGATTCCCGATCTGCGGCCGCATCTGCTGATCCTCGATGTCGACATGCCGGAAATGAACGGCCTGGAGACGCTGACCGTGCTCGGGCGCGAGCATCCGCGGCTGCCGGTGATCATGTTCAGCAACCTGACGCGGCGCGGCGCGCAGACCACGCTCGAAGCGCTGGCCCTGGGCGCCAAGGACTACGTGACCAAGCCCGAGAGCGTCGGCAGTGCCGGCGAGGCGCTGGAGCAGGTGCGCGCCGCGCTGGTGCCGAAGATCAAGGCGCTGTGCCGGCCCTGGGAGCCGGCACCGGCGGTGCTGGCCCGGCGCAGCCACGAACCGCCTGCAGCCCGGCAGGCGCCGCCCTCCGCCCCTGCGCCTGCACCGGCCGCTCCGGTTTCCCCCGCCGCGCATGCTTCCGCGCCCCCGCTGCCGTCCCCGGTGCTGGCGCCGATGACCCGGCGCGGCGGCATCGAACTGGTCGTGATCGGCTGTTCGACCGGCGGTCCGAACGCGCTCGCCACCCTGGTCGCGGCGCTGCCGCGCGGGCTGGCGGTGCCGGTGGTGGTCGTGCAGCACATGCCGCCGGTGTTCACGCGCATGCTGGCCGAGCGGCTCGATGCGCTGTCGCCGCTGAGCGTGCGCGAGGGCAGCGATGGCGCGCGCATCCAGCCCGGGGAGATCTGGATCGCGCCCGGTGATTTCCACATGACGGTGCGCCGCTCGGCCGATGGCCTGCATCTGGGGCTCAATCAGGGGGCGCCCGAGAACTCCTGCCGGCCGGCGGTCGACGTGCTGCTGCGCTCGGCGGTGGCCGCCTGCGGCGCCCGCGTGCTCGGCGTGATCCTGACCGGCATGGGCCACGACGGCCTGGCCTCGTCGACGCGCCTGCGCGAGGCCGGCGGCCAGCTGCTCGCGCAGGACGAGCGCAGCAGCGTCGTCTGGGGCATGCCGGGCAACGTCGTGCGGGCTGGACTCGCCGATCGCGTGCTGGCGATCGAGGACATCGGCCCGGAAATCGCCGCCCGCGTGCGCGGCGAAGGCGGCAGGCACGGATGCTGACCGCGACCGATTTCGACTACGTGCGCCGGCTGGTGCTGGAGCGCTCGGCGATCCTGCTCGAACCGGGCAAGGAATACCTGGTCGAGCTGCGCCTGAAGCCGATCGTGCGCATGCGCGGCCTGCGTGATCTCGGCGAGCTGGTGCAGCTGCTGCGCACGGACGTGAGCGGCAGCCTGCAGCGCGAGGTCGTCGAGGCGATGACGACCAACGAGACCTCGTTCTTCCGCGACGTGCATCCGTTCGAGACCCTGCGCCAGTCGGTGCTGCCGGAACTGCTGCGCAACCGCGCCGCCGAGCGTGTGCTCAACATCTGGTGCGGCGCCGCATCGAGCGGGCAGGAGGTCTACTCGATCGCGATGACGCTGCGCGAACACTTTCCGGAACTGGCGCACTGGCGCGTGTCGATCGTCGCCACCGATCTCTCGCGCGAGATGATCCTGCGCTGTCGCGAGGCCCGCTACAGCCAGCTCGAGATCAACCGCGGCCTGCCGGCCAACCTGCTCATCAAGTATTTCGAGCGGGCCGACATGGACTGGCGCATCCGCGAGGACGTGCGCCGCATGATCGACTTCCGCGAGATGAACCTGGCCGGCAACTGGGCCGGCCTGCCGGTCTGTGATCTCGTCTTCCTGCGCAACGTCCTGATCTATTTCGACGATGCGACCAAGCGCCAGATTCTCGGCAAGGTCCGCGGACTGATGCGGCCGGGGGGCTACCTGTTCCTCGGCAGTTCCGAGACGACGCTGAATCTGGACAGCCGGTTCGAACAGGTGAAGTTCGACCGCACCCTCTGTTACCGCGTGCGAGCCTGAAGGAGACCAAATGAACATCGGACCGAATGAAATCGGTGAAATCGTGGCCAGCGTCTGGGCAACGATGCTCGGCGGCGAACTGTTCGCGCTGCCCGGCAGCATCGAGCTCGAAGGCGAGCTGATCAGCGGCGAGATCCACATGCGCGGCGAGGACGGCTTCGAAGGTCTGGTGCGGATCGTCGCCAGCCTGCCGGTGGCGCAGGCGGCCGCCCGGGTCATGTTCACGACCGACACGCCGGACGATCGGGACGCCACCGATACCATCGCCGAGCTGATCAACATGATCGGCGGCAACATCAAGTCGCTGATCGCCGAGGACGCCAGGCTGGACCTGCCAAAGGTCACGCACGGCCAGCCCGACACCAGCGCCGACGCGGCGGCGATCGCCCGCGCCGATGCCGATTTCATCGCGGCCGACCATCCTTTCCGGGTCACGCTGCTGAGAATGCGATAAAATTCCGCGTTCCGGCGGGGGTGTTTCCCGCCATCGGCCGGCTGCCGCGGCACACCCGAGGCCCGGCCGCACCGACCCTACCCGGAACCCAACAGCGGAGCATTGATTTCATGAAGATTCTCGTTGCCGACGACAGCAAGGCCATGCGCAGCATCGTCATCCGTACCCTGCGTCAGGCCGGCTACAGCGGGCACAAGGTCATCGAGGCCGAGAACGGCGCCCAGGCGCTCGAACTGGCCAAGGACGAGGAGCCGGACCTGATCGTTTCCGACTGGAACATGCCGGAAATGAACGGTCTCGAATTCCTGAAGGCGCTGCGTGCGGCCGGCATGGACACGCCGTTCGGCTTCGTGACCACCGAGGCGAGCCCCGAGATGCGCGCGCTCGCCGACGAGAACGGTGCCGCCTTCCTGATCACCAAGCCGTTCACCGCCGAAGACTTCCAGAAGCACTTCGACGAATACCTCTGAGCTTTTCCTGCGCCAGCGAGGACCCGCCATGCTCCGACTGCCCACGCCCGATACCGTCACCCGCCTGCTGTCCGGCCTGCTCGGGGTGAAGGTCGGGGTCGTCGACAACAAGGTCGACGACGCCAAGCTGGTCGTCTGCGGCGTGTTCGCGTCGGCCGTCCATCATGAAGCGGCCTTCTGCCTGCTCGACATTCCGTTCGGGGCAGCGGCCGGGGCAGCGCTGTCGATGATGCCGGCTGACGTGGCCAAGGAATACGTCAAGAAGGGCAAGCTCGACGAGGACATCCGCGACAACTGCGCCGAGGTCCTCAATGTCTGTTCGCGGCTGTTCACGTCCTCCGACGCGCATCGCGTGACGCTGACGGTCAAGACCTTCCACCCCGAGCCGATTCCGGCCGAGGTCAAGGCGGCGCTGGCGGGCAGCCAGCGGCTGAACCTGAACCTCAGCGTCGATCGCTACGGTGGCGGCGCGCTGGTGCTGATCATTCCCGGCTGAGCCTCACGGCGCGCGGGCTTCGATCCTCTCGACCTCGAAACCGTGCGCAGTGCCGCCGAGGCGGCTCTCGTAGATCGCCATGTACTCCCAGACACGCCGCACGTAGGCGCGGGTCTCGGAGTAGGGGATCGTGTCGATCCAGACATCGGCCGCGAGTTCCGTGCCGGCCGGCAGCCATTCTCCGACCCGGCGCAGGCCGGCGTTGTAGGCGGCTGTCGCCAGCACGGGATTGCCGCCGAAGCGATCCAGCAGCTGGCGCAGGTAGACGCTGCCGAGGCGGATGTTGACGGCCGGATCGAACAGCTGGCTGTTGTCGCCCAGGCGGTAGCCGATGCTGGACGCCACGCCGCGGGCGGTATCCGGCAGCAGCTGCATCAGTCCGAGGGCACCGGCACCGGAGCGCGCTTCGGGCAGCAGCGTGCTCTCGACGCGCGCCACCGCGTACAGCCAGGCCGGTGGCAGCTGCGTGTCCTGCGCGGCGTTCTCGAATTCGCTGCGCCAGGGGGTCGGGAAGCGCAGCACCAGATCATCCCAGTCGCCGGCACGCGCGAGCCAGATGATCGCCTGGCCGTACCAGTTCCAGTCGGCGGCGAGCAGCGCGGCGGCGCGCCAGGTGGCGGTGTCGGCATTGCGCAGCACCGGTTCCCATTCACTGCGCGCCTCGCCCGGGCGTCCGAGCAGGAAGAGTTCCCGGGCCCGCTGCACGGCCGGTCGCGCGGCGAGGCCGCGCAGCGTGGCGACCGGCGGACGCGGCAGTGGTCGCTGCGTCCACGCCGGGGTCGTGCCGATGCGGCGGGCGGCGAGCAGG
>NZ_DAOLKE010000050.1:0-16361 GCF_035331805.1 Plasticicumulans sp.
GCCGCGAGCGCGCGCGCGACCGCCGGCTCGCGCTCGACGAACTGCACGAGCCGCGCCCCGCGCGACAGCGCCTCGATGCCGAGCGCACCGCTGCCGGCGAACAGGTCGAGGCAGCGCGCGCCGTCGATGACCGGCATCAGCCAGTTGAACAGCGTCTCGCGCACGCGATCCGGCGTCGGGCGCAGGCCCGGGGCGTCGGGGAACGCGAGCCGCCGGCCGCGGAAGCGGCCGCCGATCACGCGCAACTGGTTGCTCGGCCGGGGACTGCGGGGCATCGGGAGGGCTCGGGCGATCGGCAACGGCAGGCGGCCGGGGGCGGCGATGATACGATGCGCGCGCCCCGCCCGCCGCGCGCGGGCCATGTCCCTGCACGAGAATCCCCCGCGCAATGAGCGAAGCCTCCTGGTTCGGCCGCCTGAAGAGCCGACTCGCCCGCACCCGCCAGACCCTCAGCGACGGCCTCGGCAGCCTGCTGCTCGGGCGCAAGCAGATCGACGACGAGCTGTTCGAGGAACTCGAAACCCGGCTGCTGATGGCCGATGTCGGCATCGAGGCCACGCAGCACATCATCGGGCGGCTGACCGAGCGCGTGTCGCGCCGCCAGCTCGCCGACGGCGCGGCGCTGATGCAGGCGCTGCGCGAGGAGCTGACCGCGCTGCTCGCGCCCTGCGAGCGCCCGCTCGACGTGAGCACGCAGCGGCCGTTCGTGATCCTGATGGCCGGCATCAACGGCGCCGGCAAGACCACGACCATCGGCAAGCTCGCGCAGCGCTTCCGCAGCGAGGGCAGGAGCGTGCTGCTCGCCGCCGGCGACACCTTCCGCGCCGCCGCCGTCGAGCAGCTGCAGGTCTGGGGCGAGCGCAACGGCGTGCCGGTGATCGCGCAGGGCACCGGTGCCGATTCGGCCTCGGTGATCTTCGACGCCGTGCAGTCGGCGCAGGCGCGCGGCACGCAGGTGCTGATCGCCGACACCGCCGGGCGCCTGCACACGCAGCAGAACCTGATGGACGAGCTGCGCAAGATCCGCCGCGTCATCGGCAAGATCGACGCCGCCGCGCCGCACGAGGTGCTGCTGGTGCTCGACGCCGGCACCGGCCAGAACGCGCTGAACCAGGCCGTGCAGTTCCACGAGGCGATCGGCGTCACCGGTCTGGTGCTGACCAAGCTCGACGGCACCGCCAAGGGCGGCATCGTGTTCGCGATCGCGCGCCGCCTCGGCCTGCCGATCCGCTACATCGGCGTCGGCGAGGGGCTGGAGGACCTGCGCGAGTTCGTCGCCGCCGATTACGTCTCGGCGCTGCTCGACGCCTGAAGCTTCGCGAGAAGCTTCGCGAAACCGCTGCCGATACAGGCGCGTATCGCCGCTCAACCGGGGGCGCCGGCGGAACTCCCGCCGGCTTTGGCACTCCTATCGCCCGACTGCTAACATCAGCCCGCGAACTGGAGTTCTCTGGAGGACTTCGCATGACCACGACCGCACTGGTTCCCTACGCGCAACAGCTTCCGGCCGCCACCGGCGACCTCGACGCCTACATCCGCGCGGTTTCCGGGGTGCCGATGCTCGACGCGGACGAGGAACAGGACCTTGCCCGCAAGCTGCAGCAACGCAACGACCTCGAAGCGGCGCGCAAGCTCGTGCTCGCGCACCTGCGCTTCGTCGTGCACATCGCCCGCGGCTACCACGGCTACGGGCTGCCGCTCGGCGACCTGATCCAGGAAGGCAACGTCGGCCTGATGAAGGCCGTCAAGCGCTTCGACCCGGAGCACGGCGTGCGCCTCGTCAGCTTCGCCGTGCACTGGATCCGCGCCGAGATCCACGAATACATCCTGCGCAACTGGCGCATCGTCAAGGTCGCGACCACGAAGGCGCAGCGCAAGCTGTTCTTCAACCTGCGCAGCGCCAAGCAGCGCCTCGGCTGGTTCACGCACGAGGAAGTCGAGACCGTCGCGCGCGAACTCGGCGTGACCCCCGGCGACGTGCTGGAGATGGAAAGCCGGCTGTCCGGCAACGACCTGACCTACGACCCGACGCCGGATGACGACGACGCCGACGGCCCGGTGGCGCCGGCCGCGTACCTGTCGAATCCGGCCGACGATCCGCTCGCGCAGCTCGAAGCCGAGGACTGGGAGGCGCGCACCGGCCACCGGCTCGGGGCCGCGCTCGAAGGCCTCGATGCCCGCGCCCGCGACATCCTGCGCCGGCGCTGGCTCGACGAGGACCACAAGCCGACGCTGCACGAGCTGGCCGCCGAGTACGGCGTCTCGGCCGAGCGCATCCGCCAGATCGAGGCCGGCGCGCTGAAGAAGCTGAAGACCGCGCTCGCCGCCTGAACCTCACGCCCTTCCCTGCCCCGACGCCGGGGCCGTCCGCTGCGACGGCCCCGGCGTCGGCTTTCATGCGGGCGGCCGGGGGCCACCCGATCGTCCCGCTTGACCGGGATCGCTGCAGGCACGGCCGGCTGCGGCCATACTGCCCCACCTCTGTCTCCTGCCGTCGGCACGGCCGCCCGCCCGAACCTTCGCGACCATGACCGCCGCGCCCGCCCATCACCTCGTCCGCTGCTGCTATGCGCTCGCCGCCAGTCCCGGCTACCGGCGCACCAAGCGCTTCGCCTACGACCTGCTCGAAAACCCGGCCTCGCGGCTGCGGCCGTACTTCGACATGGCGATGTGCGCGCTGATCCTCGCGACGGTCGGGCTGATCATCCACGAGGTCAAGAACCCGCCGACGCCGTTCACGCTCGTGTTCGAGGACACGGTCATGTACGTGTTCATCGCCGAGTACCTGGCGCGCATGTGGGTGTGGAACGACTCGCACCGGCTGGTGATCGAGGCCTGGGAGCGCGCCGAGCTGCTCGGCCTGCCGTTCCGGCTGCGGCCGGTGCTCGCTGCGCTGCTGCGCCAGAAGTGGGCCTATGCGACGCAGCCGATGGCGATCATCGACCTGCTGGCGATCCTGCCCTCGTACCGGCCGCTGCGCACGCTGCGCTTCTTCCTGCTGTTCCGCGTCTTCAAGCTGTTCCGCTACACGCGCTCGATCAACGAGTTCGCGCGCGTGCTCGCCGAGAAGCGCTTCGAGTTCTACACGCTGGCGACCTTCATCGGCTTCGTCGTGTTCGCGTCGGCGACCGCGATCTACATCCTCGAAGCCCACGTCGAGACCAGCCACGTCAACACGCTCTACGACGCCGTCTACTGGGCGGTGATCACGATCTTCACGGTCGGCTACGGCGACATCGTGCCGAAGACGCCCGAGGGCCGGCTGGTGGCGATCGTGCTGGTGGTGATCGGCGTGGCGGTGATCTCGTTCTCGACCTCGATCGTCGTCAACGCCTTCAGCGAGAAGATGCAGACGATGCGCGACCGGCGCCTGTACGCCGATACCGAGAAGCTGCACGACTACGTGATCGTCTGCGGCTACGGCCGGGTCGGCGAGGTCGTCGTCGACCGGCTGGTGGCCACCGGCACGCCGTTCGTGATCATCGACCGCCACGCCAAGAACATCCTCCGCGCCAAGGCGCAGGCCCGGCTGGCGATCTGCGACGACGCGGTGCGCGCCGAGCTGCTCGGCCAGGTCGGCATCACGCGCGGCGCGAAGAGCATCCTGTGCGTGACCGGCGACGACGTGACCAACCTCTACATCACGCTGACCGCGCGGCAGATGAACCCGCACATCCGCATCGTCTCGCGCGCCAACAAGTCCGAAACCGTGCGCAAGCTCAGGCTCGCCGGCGCCGATCACGTCGTCATGCCCTACGAGATCGTCGGCCTGATGGCGGCCGAGTACATCCACCAGCCGGTGGCGTCGATGGCGCTGAGCGGCATCCTCTCCGGCGAGCGCGGCATGGCGATGGACGTGGTGCTGGTCGCCGCGCATTCGCTGCTCGACGGCCGGCGCATCGCCGACATCGGCTTCGCCGCGCGCAGGCTGACGCTGTTCGGCGTGCTCGCCGCGCCCGGGGCCGTGCAGCGCCCGGCGCTGATCCGCCACCCGCTCGCCGACGGGCGGGATTTCTACTTCAACCCGCCCGCGGCCTTCACGCTGCAGGCCGGCGACCAGCTCATCGTGCTCGGGCGCGAACTGTCGATCCAGCACCTGCGCGCCCAGGTCGAAGCCAGCGCCCTCGCCCGGAGGCCGGCATGAAGCGCCTGCGCATCGCCGTGTTCGGCTACCACAAGCTCGGCATCGAGGTCGCCAAGCACCTCGCGCCGACGCCGTGCGAGCTGCTGGTCATCGACAGCTCGGACGACAACCTCGCGCGCGCCGCCGAGCGCGGCCACGCGACGCTCAAGTGCGATTACACCGATGACCTCGAACTCGCGCGCGCCGGCATCGGCCGCGACATCGACCTGATCTTCTGCCTGCTGCCCGACGAGGCGCAGAACGTGTTCCTGATCATCTCGGCGCGCGCGCTCGATGAGCGCCTGACCATCGTCGCCGTGTCCGATTCGCCGGGATCGGAGCAGAAGCTGCGTGCCGCCGGCGCCGACAAGGTCATCGACCCGTTCGACATCGCCGGCCGCCGCATCTCCGACCTGCTGGTGCGTCCGACCGTCGTCGACGTGCTCGACCAGACCGTGTTCGGCGCCGCCGATCTGGAGATCGCCGAGGTCGCCGTGACCCGCGAGGGCCGGCTGGCCGGGCGGCGCCTGCTGGATGCGAGCCGCCTCGCCGGCGGCACGCTGGTCATCGTCGGCCTCGTGCGCTCGGGTCTGGAGCGCGAGCTGCGCTTCGCGCTGGAAGCGCCCGAGTACGTGCTGACGCCCGGCGACGTGCTGATGGTGGTCGGCCCGGCCGCCGACGTGCTCGCCTTCCGCGCCGAGGCCGCAGCCGGGGATGCCCAGCGCGCGATCTAGCCGGCTGCGCGCCGGGCCTCCGGCACGGCCCCCGCCCGCCCGGCGACGACCGGATCCGGCGCGCAGCCGTGCGAAAACCCTCCGCAGAATTGATCTGGTGCAATGCTTCCGAATCCGATATTCCTGATCCTCGGGCACAGGCGTCGCGGGGCAGGCCGGATATGGCATGCAGACGCCGTGCTCCGGATTCATCCGACTGACCTGGCATGACGGGAGAACATCGGACCCCCCGTTCCAGCAGCACCGGGGCGGCGCAGCGCAACGGAGGCGATGCGCGCCGACAGGCACATGAACACCGAGACCACGCATCCGCCGCCTCCGGGCGTCGGCATCGTCGATGATGACCACGAGCTGCGCACGGCCCTGCGCCTGCTGCTCGAAAGCGCCGGCCATGTCGTCGAGACCTGGGCCGACGCCGATGCCTGTCTCGCCGCCATGCATCCGCAGCGCAGCGGCTGCCTGCTGCTCGACCTGCGCCTGCCCGGCATGAGCGGGCTGAGCCTGCAGAAAGCCTTGCACGAGCGCGGCATCGAGCTGCCCGTCATCCTGCTGAGCGGCCATGCCGACACCGCCATCGCCGTGCGCGCGATGCACGAGGGCGCCTTCGACGTGCTGCAGAAGCCGTGTGAACCGGCCGTGCTGCTGGCGACGGTCGCCGATGCGATCGCCGAGGATGCCGCCCGGCGCCAGCGGCGTGCGCCGCACGAGCGCGCGCGCCAGCGGCTCGCGCAGCTCAGTGAACGCGAGCGGGCCGTGTTCGACGGCATCGTCGCCGGCCGGCTCAACAAGAGCATCGCCGCCGAACTCGGCCTCACCGAATCGACGATCGAAGTCCATCGCCGCAACCTGATGCGCAAGCTCGGGGCCGGCACGCTGACCGAGCTCGTGCAGCTGCACGTGGCCGCGAACACGGACGGCCCCGACCCGCACATGCAGTATCCTGCCCCCGGCACCTGGAAACCGCCGCGACGGCACACGGACGACGCCTGATAGCGATCACGCCCGAAAGCGTTGTTCACCCCCTCCTTCCCGCCCCTCCCCCGCGAGGGACGGCAAGGACGGCGTGTTCCGCCGGGATCGGGATGAATGCCCATGAGCGACCGGGGCCACGACCCGGCACCACCCGCACCGACGACGCATGAACGACGCCCTCCTGCCGCCCGGTGGCACGACGCTGCCCGATCTGGTCCACGAACTGAGCCAGCCGCTCGCCACGATCGCGAGCTACGCCGAAGCCTGTCATCTGCTGCTGACGAAGCCCGGCAGCGAAACCCTGATGGCCGCGACCCTGACGGCGATCGTGGCGCAGGCCAGCCTGGCCGGGCAATTGCTGCAGGCGCTGCGGCAGGCGCTGCACGGCGCCGGCACGCCGGCCCCGCCGGCCGGGGATGACACGCCGACGCTCGCCGCCCTGCTGGCACGGCTCGCGCCGGTGCTGGCCACCCACGCCGAAACGCAGGCCATGACGCCCGCCGTCGGCCAGTGGCGCACGGCCGCGGTGGTCGCGGCCGGTCTCGATGCCGAACTGCCGACGCTGGCTGCCCGCCTGCACGCCGTCAGCGATCAGCCCTGCCATCTGCTCGCGGCACTGGCGCCCGAAGGCGGCGCCCGGCTGTACCTGATGCCTGCGCCGGCCGCGGCGGCGTCGATCACCGGCCAGCACCGGCTGCTCGACACCGACACGGCCGACTGCGCGCAGCGACTGCTGGGCTGCGGCATCAGCCTGAGCCCGCACTGGCAGGCCGACCGCGGCCTGTGCTTCGAACTGCGCCTGCCGGGCCCGGACTGAACGCACCGGGCCGCCGGAGCGCCACGCCCCGCAAGCGGCCCGGCTCAGCCCCCTCCGGCGAGCAGGGCCGCGAGCTGTTCGCGGCTCACGGGCTTCAGCAGGTGGCGGTCGAACCCGGCCTCGCGGATGCGCTGCTGTTCGTCCGGGCCGCCGAAGCCGGTCAGCGCGACCAGTTGCAGCACGGCGTCCGGATACCGCTCGCGCAGCGCGCGCGCCACGGCGTAGCCGTTCATCTTCGGCATCGCCAGATCGAGCAGCACCGTGTGCGGCCCGAAGCTTCCGACGGCGTCCGACACCTCGTGCCCGTCCGAGAGCGCGCAGACCTCGTGCCCCATCGCTTCGAGCAGCGCCGCGAGGGCGGTGCGCACGTCGTTGTTGTCATCGACGAGCAGCACGCGCCGCGGCACGACCGGCAGCGGCTCCGGCAGCACTGCCGTGCCGGCGATGAGGGGCCGGACATCGGCCGGGGCATCGAGCGGCAGGCGGATCGTGAACGTGCTGCCGCAGCCGGGGCCGGGACTCGCCGCGGTCAGCGTCCCGCCGTGCAGCTCGATGAGCCGGCGCGCGAGCACGAGTCCGAGGCCGAAGCTGAGGCTGTCGTCGCCGGAGCCGGGCTCGGAGGGGCTGTCGCCGGGATCGTCCGGGGCGCTGTGCACGAACAGCCGGAACAGCTGCGCCAGCCGCTCGGGGGCGATGCCGCGGCCGTTGTCGCGCACGCGGATCACGGCCTCGCTGCCGCTGCGCTCGGCCATCAGCTCGATGCGGGCGCCGGCCGGGCTGTAGCGGCTGGCGTTGTGCAGCAGGTTGCCGACCGCCTGCACCAGACGCACCCGGTCGCCGACGAGCGCGAGCGGGCTGGACGGCGGCAGGTAGGAGAAGTCCTGGCGGCGCGCGACGAAGCGCGGCTGCTGGCCCTCGATCGCCATCTGCAGCACGTCGTCGAGATCAAGATCCTGCATGCGCAGGCGGATCTGGCCGATCTGCTCGATGCGGCTGGCATCGAGCAGGTCATCGACGAGGCGCTGCAGCTGCTGCACCTGGCGGTCGACGAGCTGCAGCTGCGCCTGCAGCTGCCCTTCCTGATCGGCGCCGAGCAGCAGGTCGAGGGTGCTGCGGATCGGCACGAGGGGGTTGCGCAGTTCGTGGCCGAGGGTCGCGAGGAACTCGTTCTTGAGCCGGTCGGTGGCCGCGAGCTGCGTGGCGCGGCGCACGAGCGTGCGGTTGACCTCGATCTTCTCGATGGCGATCCACGTGCGCTCGGCGAGCACGCTGACGAGGTCGAGATCCTCGTCGGTCCACAGATAGACGCCGGTGTGGCCGACGCCGACCAGCGTCAGCAGCCGGCCGTCGACGACCGGCGCGAACAGCAGCACCGTGCCGGGCAGCTGCTGCGGGGCGCCGAGCGTCGTCAGCGCCGCGTGCAGGCCCGGATCGGCGCCGGCATTGCCGGTGCTGATCAGCGGCTGGCCGCGGCGCAGCGTGCGCAGCACGTCGGCCGGCAGCCTCGTCAGCGACACGCGCGCCCCGACGCTGGAGCCCTCGACGTACAGCCACTGCTGCGCGCTGTCGACCGGGGCGTAGCGGCTCCAGGCCGCGCCGAGATGGCGCTCGATCAGCTCGGAAACGGCCGTGACGATGTCGGCCGGGTCCTGGAGTTCGGCGAGGCGGTCGTTGAGGGCGAGCATCAGCCGTTCGCGCACTTCCAGGCGATGGCGCACGCTCACGTCGGTGAAGGTGACGACGACGCCGCCGATGCGGTTGTCCTCGGTGCGGTACGGCAGCACGCGGCACAGATGCCAGCGCCCGTCATAGGTGCGGATCTCGGTTTCGATCGGTGCGAGGTGTTCGAGCACGCGCACGGACTGCGCGAGCAGCGCCACGCGGTCGAAGTCGCAGCTGATGTCCTCGACCGAGCGGCCGATGTCGCTCGGGATCACGCGCATCAGCTGCGCCATCGCCGGCGTGTAGCGGCGGATGCAGAAGTGCTCGTCGAGGAACAGCGTCGCGATCTGCGTGCTCGCGAGCAGGTTGCGCAGATCGGCGTTGATCTCCTCCAGCTGCTGGTTCTTGGTTTCGAGCTGCTGGTTGCTGGTGACCAGCTCCTCGTTCAGCGACTGCAGCTCCTCCTTCGAGGTTTCGAGCTCCTCGTTGGCCGACTGCAGCTCCTCGTTGATCGACATCACCTCCTCGTTGCTGGCCGTGAACTCCTCGTAGGCGCTTTCGAGCTGCTCGGTCATGCCGGAGAGGTCCTCGCGCGCGCGCGCCAGCTCGAATTCGAGCTGCGCGATCGCGGTGCCGCTGGCATCGGCCGTGCCGGCGACCTCGCGCGGCGGCGGGCCGACGACGGGCAGGCGCGTGAAGGCGATGAGCAGCAGGCCGTCGAGCTCGCGCGGCACGCGCAGGGCCTCGACGATGCACTCGATGTCGCCGCTGCCGGCGGCCTCGGCGGCGTGCTGGCGCACCACGCGGTTGGCCGCCGTCGTGCTGATCTCGTGCAGCGCGGAGCGCAACATGCTGCGCAGGCCGTCGCGCGTCCACGCGAACAGGTCGGCGGTGTGCTCGCCGACCGGCTGGCGCAGGAACTCGTGCGTCGGGCCGAAGAAGTACAGGATCTCGTAGCGGCGGTTGACGAGCACGCAGGCGCGCGTGTAGCGCTCCAGCACGATCTGCTGCGCGTAGCCGGCGATCCCCGAGACCTTGGCGCCGAGCAGCGGCCCCGCACCGCTCAGCTCCGGTGCCGCCATCGCCGCCGGTATCTGCCCCGCCTTGCGCGGCGCATCGAGGCGCACGGCCCAGTTCTGCACGCCCGAGGGGCGGCGCAGCGTCGGCGGGTAGCCGTCGCGCGCCAGCCGCGGAGTGCCGATGCGCCGGTACACGCGCCACTTGTGCGAGACCGGCTCGAACAGGTCGAACTGCCCGCCGATCGACTCGACGTTGCCGAGGAACAGGTAGCCCCCCGGACGCAGCGCGAAGTGAAACAGCGCCAGCATGCGCTCCTGCATCTCCGGTTCGAGATAGATCATGAAGTTGCGGCAGCTGATCAGGTCGATGCGGCCGAACGGCGGATCGTTGATGAGGTTCTGCACCGCGAAGGTCACGCAGTCGCGCACCTCGCGGATCACCCGGTAGCGCGTGCCCTCGACGCGGAAGAAGCGCGCCAGCCGCGCCGGCGTCACGTGCGCCGTGATGCTGTCCGGATAGAGGCCGGTGCGCGCGACGTTGAGCGCGGCCTCGCTCGAATCCGAAGCGAACAGCTGGATGTGCGGCTGCCCCGGCAGCAGGCGCTCCAGCAGCAGGATCGCGAGGCTGTAGACCTCCTCGCCGCTCGCGCAGGCCGGCACCCAGGCCCGCAGCGGCCGCTCGGCCGAGGCCAGCTCGCAGAGCTCGGGCAGCACCTGCTCGGCCAGATGGTCCCAGGCCTGCGGGTTGCGGAAGAACTGCGTGACGCTGATCATCAGATCGGCGGCCAGCACATCGAACTCCGCGGAGTCACGCTGCAGCAGCGCGAGATAGTCCTTGCTCTCGCGCAGGCGCAGCGCGCTCATGCGCCGCTGGACGCGCCGCGCCAGCATGCCTTTCTTGTAGCAGCGGAAGTCGAAGTCCTGGCGCGCGCGCAGCAGCGCCAGCACATCCTCCAGATCCGGCTTCTCCCGATCCGCATCCTCCGGCTCCGGCTCCGGCTCCGCTTCGGCCGGTTCCGGCTCCGGCGGCACGGGCTCGCTGTGCCAGCGATGCTGCACATGCTCGATCAGCACCGCCGGCATGGCGGAGATCGCCAGCACGTGATCGTCGAGACCGGCGTCGATCGCGCTGGTCGGCATGCTGTCCTGCATCGCGGTCTCGGGCGTCTGCACCAGCACGAGCCCGCCCGCGTTGCGGATGTCCTTGAGGCCGAGCGTGCCGTCGCTGCCGCCGCCCGAGAAGACCACGCCGATCGCGCGCGCGCCGCAGCTGCGTGCGAGCGAGCGCAGCAGCACGTCGATGGGCTTGCGCAGCCAGCGCGGGGTTTCCGGCTCCCGCGGCACGAGCCGGCCGTTCTGGTATTCGAGGCAGCAGTTCGGCGCGATCACGTAGACGTGATCGGGCACCACCTGCACCGGATGCGTGACCTCCGTGACCGGCATGGTCGTGTGCCGCGCCAGGATTTCGGTCAGCACGCTGCTGCGCTCGGGATCGAGATGCAGCACGAACACGAAGGCCATGCCGCTGGCGGCCGGCATCGCGCTCAGGAATTCGTTGAACGCCTCGACGCCCCCTGCCGAAGCGCCGAGGCCGACCACCGGAAATGCACACCGGGCCCCGCCGGCCGGCCCTGATGCAGCTCGTCTGGACATCGTCTTCCCCCCTCTGCGCCACGAATCCGCCGGCAAGTTTAAGTCCGCTTCGCCCGTCCTCCTCGGCTTCTCCCGACGAAGTAGGTACAAACCGGTAGCCGCCGTGGAAAGCGCCAATGGCGATGCACTGCTCCTGACAGCATAGTGACAGGCAGCCCTGCATCCCGAGCCACGGCCAGGATGGTGGCAGGCAGCGAGACGGGGCCAAGAGAAGCGACAGCATGATCCTGGGGACACGCGCCAGCGTGTGCGCCAGAAGCAGCGCGGCGGTTCAGGACGAGCCTCCGCGCCGCTTTTTCATGCTTTTTCCATTAATGACCGCCACTTGCAAGGCCATCGTACAGACAGGACCTGCCCGGGAGCAGCGACGGCATGCCGGATCGAAACCGGGTGGAGGGAGAAAAGTCTGCCATGTCCGAACCTCTGCCCGGCCTCGATGCCCCCCTGTCAGGAACACTTCAGGGCTTTCTCGATTCCCTCTGTCCGTTGCTGCCCGCAGCGACGGACTACGCCATCCTCGGCTTCGATCCTCACCTGCACTGCTGCTACGCCAGCGGCTCTGCACTCGGCACGCTCGGCATCGAAAATCCGCTCCGGGGCACGGAGTTGCAGGCGCTCGCGCCGGCGCTGCGCACGGTCGTGAGCGGGCTTTGCCGCTGCGTCTTCGCCGGCGCGCTGACCGAAACCGGGATCACGCTCGGCCCGCAGCGGCTGCGCCTGACCGGCATGCCGCTGCTCGACAGCAGCGGTGCGATCAGCATGGCCCTGATCCGCATCCTGCCGGTCGACCCGCTTCCCGATGACCGCACGAGCGCAGTCGAGGATGTCCGCAACCGCAGCCCCGACGGGACCGCCGACTGGCACGACCCTGAACGGAGGCGAAGCACGCCGGCAGGCCGATGAACACCGGGACCACACCTCCGCCGCCTCCGGGCGTCGGCATCGTCGATGATGACCGCGAGCTGCGCACGGCCCTGCGCCTGCTGCTCGAAAGCGCCGGCCATGTCGTCGAGACCTGGGCCGACGCCGATGCCTGTCTCGCCGCCATGCATCCGCAGCGCAGCGGCTGCCTGCTGCTCGACCTGCGCCTGCCCGGCATGAGCGGGCTGAGCCTGCAGAAAGCCTTGCACGAGCGCGGCATCGAGCTGCCCGTCATCCTGCTGAGCGGCCATGCCGACACCGCCATCGCCGTGCGCGCGATGCACGAGGGCGCCTTCGACGTGCTGCAGAAGCCGTGTGAACCGGCCGTGCTGCTGGCGACGGTCGCCGATGCGATCGCCGAGGATGCCGCCCGGCGCCAGCGGCGTGCGCCGCACGAGCGCGCGCGCCAGCGGCTCGCGCAGCTCAGTGAACGCGAGCGGGCCGTGTTCGACGGCATCGTCGCCGGCCGGCTCAACAAGAGCATCGCCGCCGAACTCGGCCTCACCGAATCGACGATCGAAGTCCATCGCCGCAACCTGATGCGCAAGCTCGGGGCCGGCACGCTGACCGAGCTCGTGCAGCTGCACGTGGCCGCGAGCACGAACGGCACCGACCCGCGCACGCCGTATCACGCCCTCGACCTCTGGATGCCGCCGCGACGACCTGCGGACGACGGCTGAATGGCCGGGAGCAAGCGGCAGCCTGTCAGCACGACCCGTTGCGGCGCGGCGTCCGGATACCACCGTTCACGCAGCGCACGCGCCACGGCGCAGCCGTTCATCCCCGGCATGACGGGATTGCCAGCACGGGATCGTCGAGACCGGCGTCGATCGTTCCCTCCTCCGCGCCGCTGATCCGCCGGCCGCTTCAAGTTTCCCCCGAAAAAGTAGGTACAAACCGGTAGCCGCCGGGGAAAGCGCCAATGGTGCTTTGCCCTTCCTGCCAGCACTGTGACGCCAGCCCCGCAGTCCGGGCCACGACAGGGAGGGTGGCAGGCAGCGAGACGGGGCCAAGAGAAGTGACGATACGTCCCCGGAGGAGCGGGACACGCGCCAGCGTGTTGCGCCAGAAGTAGCGCGGCGGTTCGGGACGAGCCTCCGCGCCGCTTTTGCTAGGCATTTCCCGCACGTCACCGTCGCTTCCAGCGCCATTGCCCGGGCCGGAGCCTGTCCGGCGACGGCGGTGGCCCGCCGGATCGCATCACCTGGGAAAAGGGGAAGCCTGCCATGTCCGAATCTTCGTCCGAACCTGCCACACCGCTGTCCGGAACAGAGCACGGTTTTCTCGACGACCTCTGCTCCGCGATCCCCGCAAAGACCGACTACGCCATCCTCGGCTTCGACGTTCACCTGCACTGCTGCTACGCCAGCGGCCCGGGACTCGGCGCGCTCGGCATCGAAAATCCGCCCCGCGGCACCGGCCTGCAGACGCTCGCACCGGCGCTGCGCACGGTCGTGAGCGGGCTGTGCCGCTGCGTCTTCGCCGGTGCGCTGACCGAAACCGAGATCACGCACGGCCCGCGGCGGCTGCGCCTGAACGGCCTGCCGCTGCTCGACAGCAATGGTGCGATCAGCATGGCCCTGATCCGCATCCTGCCCGCCGAGCCGGCCTCCGGCGCCCGGAGGGACACGGCCACCGGCTTCCGCCAGCGCGGCTGCGACGAGGCCGCCGACTGGCACGGCCCTGCCGGCGCGCTCCGGCAGGATGCCGCCCACAGACGCTGAGTGCCGGCGGTGTACCGATGCCGGAGCCGGCAGCGCTTCCGTCTCTGCGCACGTCCGTGCCGATCCGGCGGTCCCCGCGCCGCCGCTTCCTCGCGCTCGTCACGGGCATCGCCCTTGTGCTCACCGCTCTGGGCGGACTCGTGGTCGTGGAGGCCCGATACGGTTTCGAGGCCGCCGAGCGCCTCGCCCGGCTGCACACGGCCGGCCTCGCCCTCGAACGCCTGACGCTTGCCCTCGGCAACGCCGAGACTGCCGCGCCGGCCGCGCGCGAAGCGGCCCTCGCCGCCAGCCAAACCGCCTGGCAGCAGTTCAGCCTCGCGTTCTCCGCGCTCGGCGCCGGCCTTGCCGCCGACAGCACGCTGCACCACGACTACGCCGCCTTCGAACGGCAGGTCGCGAGCCGCATCGCCGTCCTCGCGCCGCCCGACCCCGGACCGGCTCCCGGGCGCCCTCCCGAGGGCCGGCCCGGCGAACCTGCAGAGCCATACCGCAGCGCCAGCGCCCGGCTGCACGCCCATACCGCGGCCGAAGCGCAGCAGCTCACCGATGCCGCCGATATCCATCGCCTGCGCCTGGAGCACTACCTGCAGTGGCTCGGCGGCCTGCTGTCCGGCAGCGCCCTGCTCGCCCTGCATCTGGTCCGTCGCCGGTCGGCGGACTGGCAGCAACGCCTGCGGCATCTGGAATACGAGGCGACCCACGATCCGCTGACGCAGCTGCCGAACCGGCGCCTGTTCACCGACTGCGCCGTCTGGGGACTCGCGCACGCGCTGCGCTGCCAGCGGCCGGCCTGCGTGCTGCTGCTCGATCTGGACGGCTTCAAGGCCGTCAACGACCGCTACGGCCACGCCGCCGGCGACCGCCTGCTCATCGACATCGCCGCGCGCCTGCAGCAGTGCCTGCGCGAATCCGACCTGCTCGCCCGGCTCGGCGGCGACGAATTCGCCATCCTCATCCCGAGCAGCTGCAGCATCGGGGATCCGGACCGGCTCGCCGTGCGCCTGCTGCAGAGCATCCGCACGCCGCAGCCCGACGCCGCCGGCCGGGTGCCGATCAGCGCCAGCATCGGCATCGCCTGCCTGCCCGGACACGGCGAGGACATCCACACCCTGCTGCAGGCCGCCGACACGGCGATGTACGCCGCCAAGCGCGCGGGCGGCAACGCCTTCCGCCACGCTGCGACGCCGGCGGAATCCCCGCCCTGCGAACGGGCCGCCGACGCCGACTCCCGGACGGCCTGAAGCGCAGCGGATGCCCGCCGCGGCGCCCCTGCAAAAACGCCCGGCCCCAGAAGGCGGATTCCGTGCCCGGCAGGGCGCGACGGCGATGCGACGGCCATCACCTGCCATTCCCGCTCGAACGCGCACGGCGGAGGCTGGCCGATTGGCCATGATTTGCTACGTCGCTGCCAATTGGACAGCCTCGTGCAAATTGCAGCCAATGACCTTGCGCCCTGCCGCCCCTGATCCGTGGCCCTGCCTGCGCCCCGGACCGGCGGATGCCGTGCCCGGTGTCGGATCACTCCTGATCCTGCAGGCGCCCGCCGGGCGCGAGCGGCACATGCAGCGGGAACGCCGGCTGCGGCCGGGCCGCCCACATTCCGGGCACCCTTCGACCGGATCGCCATGGCATCGGCCCTGAATACACCCTGCGCGCGGGTGGCGAGGCTGGAAGCTGCCTGCGATGGCACGTCCGCCACCAGCCGTCACCGTATACTGTCCATGAATCGCCCATGCCCCGAATGCCACCCAGGGAATCGCAGTCCATGAGCAAACGCCTACATACCGCGCTGCGCGGCATCGGCAGCGTGCTCGCCATCGCGCCCGGTCCGGGCGTGGCCGGCTTCCGCGAGCGCGTGCGCCGCGTGCGCCTGTACCGTGATGACCGCGAGGCGCTGCGCAGTGATTTCGAGCGCGTCGCGGCCGACCTGCGCAAAGTGCTGGACCGGATTGGCAATGCCGACCACTGAGGAAACCGGCGCCGGGCATCACGACGGCGTCCGGCCTGTAACGCCCGCCGTACCGCCTGCCCGCACTCCTGACCTGCCCGCCGCGGTCGCTGACGACCTGAGCACGATCAACAGCGCTGCCGCACACATGGTGCAGGTGGCAGCACAGGCTTTCAGCGGCCCGCTACCGCCGCCCGACCTGCTCGAACACTACCAGCGCATACAGCCCGATCTGGTCGAGCGGCTGATGCGCCTGACCGAATCCGAAGCCGCACACCGCCACGCCCTCGAAACGCAGGCGCTCGCAGCGTCCGAGCGTATTGAGGCACGCGGACAACGGTACGGCTTGCTGATCGGCCTGGCAGCGCTCGCCGTGGCGGGCATGGCGCTGTTGCTCGGTCACGAGAAAGCCGCGATGACGATAGGCGGCACAACCGTTGTCGGGCTGGCGACGGTGTTCGTCGTCGGGCGCTGGAAGAAGCCGTCCGAGTGATACCCATCCCATAGCTGATCGGCATGACGAGACCGGCCGGGCAGCCGGACGGAAGGCAGCGTTCGCGCCGGTGGCGAGCACGGCATCGAACCAGCACCGGCCACCCGCCTGCCGGCGCCGTCCAGAATGACGCGCCAGCCGCATGACCGCGGGTCCCGGGGTCACAGTCACGGCTTGAGGGTGAGCCCGGCGTGACCCCGAAAAGGACAAGGGCCTAGGTTTTCACCTAAGCCCTTGATTTTTGGTGGCTACGCTCAGAATCGAACTGAGGACCCCAGCATTATGAGTTATCGGA
>NZ_DAOLKE010000051.1:0-6623 GCF_035331805.1 Plasticicumulans sp.
CGCTGGGGCGAAGGCGGCGGCGCTCAGCGCCCGGCCGCCGGCGCGCGCCAGCGTGCCGAGCAGGTGACCGAGGTGGCCGCGGAAGGCCTGGTCGAACGCAGCGAGCGCCGCGCGCCGGTCGGGGTTTCCGGCGGCCGCCAGTTCGCTGCGCAGCCACGGATGACAGCGCAGGGCCCCCTGGCCGAACACGATCAGCGTGCGCGTCAGGATGTTCGCGCCCTCGACGGTGATGCCGATCGGCAGCGCCTGATAGACGCCGGCCAGCCAGTTCGACGGCCCGTGACAGATGCCCTTGCCGCCGTGGATGTCCATCGCGTCGTTGACCGCCGCGCGCATGCGCTCGGTCGACTGGTACTTGACGATCGCCGAGACCACGGCCGGCTTCTCGCCGAGATCGAGTGCCAGCGTGCTCAGCCGGCGTGCGGCTTCGAGCACGTAGGCGTGGCCGCCGATGCGCGCCAGCGCCTCGGCAACGCCTTCGAAGCGGCCGATCGGCAGCTTGAACTGCCGGCGCACGCGCGCGTAGGCACCGCTGACGCGCGCTGCGTACAGCGCCCCGGCCGTGCCGTTGGCCGGCAGCGAGATGCCGCGGCCGGCCGCGAGGCATTCCATCAGCATCGTCCAGCCGTGCCCGGCGCAGGCCGGGCCGCCGATGATCCAGTCGAGCGGGATGAACACGTCGCGCCCGCGCGTCGGGCCGTTCATGAAGGCCTGGTTGCCGGGGAAGTGCCGGCGGCCGATCTCGACGCCGGGGTGCGTGGTCGGGATCAGCGCCAGCGTGATGCCGATGTCGGCGCGATCGCCGAGCAGGCCGTCGGGGTCGTGCAGCCGGAAGGCGAGGCCGAGCACGGTCGCGACCGGTGCCAGCGTGATGTAGCGCTTGTCCCAGCTCACGCGGATGCCGAGCGTCTCGCGGCCCGCGTGCAGGCCGCGGCAGACGACGCCGCGATCCGGGATCGACGCGGCATCGGAGCCGGCCTCGGGGCCGGTCAGCGCGAAGCAGGGAATGTCCTCGCCGCGCGCCAGCCGCGGCAGCCAGTGGTCCTTCTGGGCCTGCGTGCCGTAGGCGAGCAGCAGTTCGGCCGGCCCGAGCGAGTTCGGCACCATGACCGTGACCGCGACGCTGACCGAGCGCGAGGCGATGCGCGTGACGACCGCCGAGTGCGCCTGCGCCGAGAAGCCGAGCCCGCCGTATGCGCGCGGCACGATCATGCCGAGGAAGCCCTGCGTGCGGATCGTCTGCCAGAGCGCCGGCGGCAGGTCGCGATCGACGTGCGTGATGCGCCAGTCATCGATCTGCGCACAGAGCGCCGTGGTCGGGCCGTCGAGGAAGGCCTGTTCTTCGGCACTGAGGGCCGGGGCCGGCAGCGACAGCAGCCGCTGCCAGTGCGGATCGCCGGCGAACAGTTCCGCCTCCCACCAGACCGTGCCGGCGGCGAGCGCCTCGCGCTCGGTGTCCGACATCGGCGGCTGCGCCCGGCGCACGTGATCGGGCAGCGGCGCGAGCAGGCGCAGGCGCAGCGGCGTCAGGTTCCAGGCGAGCAGCGGCAGCCAGGCCAGCCAGAGACCGCGCACGCCGTCGGCCAGGGCATCGAGGAGCAGCAGGCCGGCGCCGAGGACGGCCGTGGCCACCGGCAGGGACACGCGGGCGGCGGCCAGGGCCAGGCCGGCGAGCAGCAGCAGGATCAGTCCGGCGATGGCGGTGCTCATGATCGGGTTCTCCGGCACGGGGGCGGATGGCATGCGCCGGGCAGGAGGGGCAGCCACGCCTGTGCTGACAACATCCGTAGCACAGCCGCTGCCCGGAATCAGGCGCTTGCGCTGCGCTCCGTTCCCGCTGCGCCCGGCTTTCCAGCGGAAGCCGCGGCCGATCCGGAGGGCGACCTGATGATGGCAGCCCCTCGCCGCAGCGTCCTGAAACGACCTGTCACGGCGTGCTGCCGCATCCGGGGCTGGCTGCGCCATGCCGGGGCAGCAGGACATCGGGCAGCGGTGAGGGGCTGCGGGTTCCGTGTCTCAGCGGCGCCGGATCCAGTTCTTCATGGCTTCCACGTCCCGTGGATCGTAGGCATCGAGCCAGTGTTCGGTCTGCTGCAGGCGCGACTGCGCGGTCAGCAGGCCGTTCTCGTCGCCGGTGCGGATCAGGCGCTTGATGCGCCGGCGGTACAGCTGCCAGTCGGCGCAGAGGTCTTCGAGTTCGGTCTCGTTGGCCGGCAGCACGCCCGAGCGCATGCGCACCCGGTAGCCGATGCGCTCGCGCCGCTCGGCATGCGCGGCGAGCACGGCTGCGAGTTCGCCGGGCGCCACGTCCACGTAGGACTCCACCGCCGGGTTGCCGCAGCCGGCGGCCAGCACCGCGTACAGCAGCACGACCCTCAGGGCACGCATGGCGAGCGGTCCGGATTCAGGATCGGCGCTCCGCATCCATACCCGTGGCCGTGGCCGTCACCGGCTGCGGGCGGCAGGACGGCATCGCGAGGCGCGAGGGCTGTATTCCTTGCAACGCAGGGCCATGAGGTGTATGGCGTATCGTTCATGATGTAAATTTAGTTGAACATTAAATTTCGACTGATGATGGTTCAGGAATTGATTGACGCTATGCGAAATTAAAATACAAGTTTATTCTGTATCACGGCATCTGTCGGATGTCGCCCCCCTCGATCTCGGCCGGCGCTCCCCCTGCGCCGGCCGCTTTTTTTCGGGCTTTCCCCAACAGCATGCGGGCAGCACGAAGACAGCAGGAAGCATCCGGCGCTGCAGCCGCGCCACCCCCTGCACCGGCCGGCGGCAGGAAAGTGCATCGCAGACCCTGCGGGATACGTCAATTGCCGGTGGCCGGGAACGTCTGCTGGCCTATGATCGGCCGGGTGCGCGATCCGTATCGGGGCCGGGTCGCCGGGGGGCGAAATGGTTGCAAGCGAAGCAGGTGCAGGCTGGTTTCTCGAAGGCGTCAGCGATCAGGGCGGCCACTGGCTGGTGCGCATCACCGGCACACCGTTCATCGTCGGGCGCGTCGAGAGCTGCGACCTGTACCTGAATGACACCGGGGTGTCGCGCCAGCATGCGCGACTCGAATTCGACGGGGCCGGCCGGCCGCTGCTCAGTGACGAGGGCAGCACCAACGGCACCTTCGTCAACTACCAGCGCCTGGAGGCCCGCGCGCCGCAGTCGCTCAACGATGGCGACATCGTGCATTTCGCCAAGATGGCCTTCCGGCTGGTGCATCGCGAGCAGTCGAAGGCTCCGGCGCCGGTGGTCGAGGGCATCGAGGGCGGCACGATGTTCCAGCAGGTGGCCGCGTTGCCGGAAACCTTCACGGCTGCGGCCCACGAGAAGCTGTTCTTCGATCTGCTGGCGAAGGGCGCGGTGTCGCCGTGGTTCCAGCCGATCATCAGCCTGCGCCACGGCAAGCAGGTCGTTGCCTACGAACTGCTCGGGCGCGGTGCGCAGCCGGGGCTGTCGAGCTCGCCGGCGGAACTGCTGAAGATCGCGCACGCGACCGGCCGCACGGTCGAACTGAGCGACCTGTTCCGCAAGACCGGCATCCGCCGCGCGCAGGAGCTGGGGCTGTCGCGCGTGTTCTTCAACACGATGCCGGCCGAGATGTCGATCCCGCTGCTGCGCCGGCTGCTCGGCGAGCTGCGCGTGATGGCGCCGGTGCTGCCGATGGTCATGGAGGTCCACGAGCAGGCGATCGCCGACATCGAGCTGATGCGCGATGTGCGCGCGCTGCTCGGCGAGCTGAACATGAAGCTCGCCTACGACGACTTCGGTGCCGGTCAGGCGCGGCTGGTCGAGATCATGGAAGTGCCGCCCGACGTGCTGAAGTTCGACATCGGCCTGGTGCGCGGCATCAGCTCCAAGCCGCAGCGCGTGCAGACCATGGTCGCCGACCTCGTGCGCATGGCCGCCGGCATGGGCGTGCGCACGCTCGCCGAGGGCATCGAGGCGCAGGAGGACTCCGACTTCTGCGAGGCGGCCGGCTTCGACCTGATCCAGGGCTATCTGTACGGCCGGCCGACGCCGGACCCGCTGCCCGTCGCCGGCTGAAACCGCGCCCGCTCTCTTTCAGCGCGCACCGGCCTGCTCGCTGAAGCGCCCGTCGCGCAGGCTCAGCCGCACGCTGGCCGGGCGGCCCGGGAAGTTCGGCGCATCGTCGGGGCCGACCACCTTCGCCGGCAGGCTCAGCACGATCTCGCCGGGCGTGCGGCCACGGGCGGCCCGCGCCTGCAGTTTTTCGATCGCCCGCCAGCCCTTGCCGCCGATCGCGATCACGTCGAGCAGCGTGTAGTACGGCTTGCCGCCGGCGCCTTCGCCCGCTTCGAAGGCTGCGAGGTACTGCGTATGACGGTTGCCGCCGCCGAAACCCTCGACCGTGAACAGCACCAGCAGCAGCGTCTGCCCGGCATCGGGCTGCAGCGTCTGCGTTTCGGTTGCCTCGCGATACCAGCTTGCGTAGCCGTCACGCAGCAGCTCGCTCAGCCGCTGCACCTGTTCGAGCAGCGCCGGCGGTGGTGCGGCCCAAACCGGCGGGCTCAGGCACAGGCTCAGGCAGGCACTCCGCAGCAATACGATCGGGCGGCGCATCGGCAGGAGGACTCCAGGGCTGGCGGACGGACGCCGCCAGCATAGGCGGCCGGCGCAGGACGACGGGCTTGCCAGCCGCGGGGCGGCGGTGTCAGGGTCAACGGACCGGTCTCCGGCGAGCCGGCAGCAGCCCCGGCCCGTCGCGGCCGGCCCGGTTCCGTTTGCCTGGAGCCTGCGCGCATGCAGAGCAACCTGATTCTCGACACCGATTCCTACAAGGCTTCGCACTGGCTGCAGTACCCGCCGGGCACGACGCAGGTCTACGCCTACATCGAGGCGCGTGCGAGCCACGTCGATGGCGTCGACGCGACGCTGTTCTTCGGTCTGCAGGCCTTCCTGAAGACGTATCTGTCGCGGCCGGTCGGCGCCGATGACCTCGCCGAGGCGCGCGAGTTGTTCGCGACGCACGGCGAGCCGTTCAACCTCGACGGCTGGCAGCACATCCTCGATCGCCACGGCGGCTGGCTGCCGGTCGAGATCCGCGCCGTGCCCGAGGGCAGCCGCGTGCCGCTGCGCCAGGCGCTGGTGACGATCGAGAACACCGATCCGGCCGTGCCCTGGCTGACGGGCTACCTCGAAACCGCGCTGCTGCGCGCGATCTGGTATCCGACCACGGTCGCGACCATCAGCCGCACGGCCAAGGAAACCCTGCGCGCCGCGCTCGAACGCACTTCCGACGATCCGGCCGCATCGCTGGCGTTCAAGCTGCACGACTTCGGCGCCCGCGGCGTGTCCTCGGCCGAATCGGCGCGCCTCGGCGGCATGGCGCATCTGGTCAACTTCATGGGCACCGACACGGTCGAGGCGATCCGCGCGATCCGCACCTGCTACGGCCCGGCCGACGGCATGCCGGCGTTCTCGGTGCCGGCCGCCGAGCATTCGACGATGACGATGTGGGGCGAGGCCGGCGAACTCGACGCCTACCGCAACATGGTGCGCCGCTTCGGCCGGCCCGGCGCGATCTACTCGGTGGTCAGCGACTCCTGGAGCCTCGCGCGCGCCGTCGACGAGCACTGGGGCCGGACGCTGCGCGACGAGGTGCTTGCCGCCGGTGGCACGCTGGTCGTGCGGCTCGATTCCGGCGACCCGATCGACAGCATCCGCTACGCGCTCGAATCGCTCGGGCACAGCTTCGGTTTCAGCATCAACGGCAAGGGCTACCGCGTGCTCGACGGCGTGCGCCTGCTGCAGGGCGACGGCATCGATCTTTCGAGCCTCGCGCATCTCTGCACGGCCATCGCCGATGCCGGCTGGAGCCTCGACTGCTTCGGCACCTTCGGCATGGGCGGCGCGCTGCTGCAGAAGGTCAACCGCGACACCTTCTCGTTCGCGCAGAAGGCCTCGTGGGGTGTCGTCGACGGCGAGGCCCGCGACATCTGCAAGCGTCCGCAGGGCGATCCGGGCAAGGCCTCGAAGGCCGGGCGCATCGCCAGCCACCGCCACCGCGGCGACGGACGCTGGTGCACGGCGATCGAGGGCACGCTCGATGCCGGGGAATGGCAGCCGATGCTGGAGCCGGTCTGGCGCGACGGCAAGCTGTTGCGCGAGCAGGATTTTGCCGACGTGCGCGCCCGCGCCGAAGCCGGGTTCGGCCGAAGCGCGTTTCCGTAGGGAGTATCGGGGATCGGCGGCCGGCGCGCGCCGGATGTTCGACTATCCTGACCGGGGTCCGGTCGCCTGACCCGTGGCCGGCATGCACCTTCCCTGTCGGCCAGACGTATCGAGGAGAGCAGGCATGACCGATATGGACCCCGCCATCGTCGAGCGCTTCGTCTACGACTGGTGTACGGCCGAAGCGCGCGGCACGCCGTCGGCGCGTGCGCTCGCTGCGATCTATGCCAGCACCTACATGGCGGACGCCCGCCTGCTGGGATTCGTCGATCTGCGCGCCCTCGACGAAACCCGCCTGAACTGGGCACTGAACCTGATCCGCGCCTACGTCGAAGGCGACTTCACGGCGCCGTGGCCGCGCGCGGTCGCGCTGTGCGCGCTGTACGACCTGATTCCGGCCGAAGCGGCCTGAAGCACCGTCCGCC
>NZ_DAOLKE010000051.1:6723-16049 GCF_035331805.1 Plasticicumulans sp.
TAGCGCGACTGCACCGGCACGTGCAGCACCGGAATGCCGGCCCCGGTCAGCGCCTCGTCGACGAAGGCATCGCGCTGGCGGCGGTCGGCCCGGGCGTGGCTGCTGTCATCGAGTTCGATGACGAGCAGCGGCTCCAGTGTGTCGAGCGAGCAAAGCACGTAATCGGCGTGCTTGCAGGCGATGGCGTTGAAGGCCCGGAACCAGTGCTTGCCGGTGACCGTGTCGCGCACCGTCAGCAGGTCGGCGAGCCGCACCTTGCCGTAGACGCGCGCGCGGCCGTCGACGGCGCGCTCCAGCGCATCGAGAAAACGCTTCTCGGCCGCCGTGAACAGCGGACCGGCGCGCCGGTAGGCCTTGCGCGCACCGCGACCGCGCAGCGCGAACAGCAGCAGCAACAGGATCAGGCCGAGCACGCCGGCGATGACGGGCGTGCCGGGCGGCAGGTCGGACAGGGCGGGCATCGGGGGCGGTCAGGCGAGGGCAGGGGGATGGGGCGCACGCAGCGGCGCGGCCGGCGCGCAGCGTAACCCGGCGCCTGCGCGGCATGCAGCCATCCGCACGCCGCTTTGCCGGGGCCGCTGGCTACACTGGCGCGCCATGCGCCTCGCCATCCGCTTCGCCGACCGCGTCGGCATCGCCCACGAGATCCTCGCCGTGCTGGCCGGGCGCCGGCTCAACGTCGTCGCCGTCGAGGTCGGGCCGCCCTACCTGTACGTCGATGCGCCCGGGCTCGATGCCGGCGCGCTCGATGCGCTGGTGCAGGCGCTGATCGCCGTCGCCGGCGTCGAGACCATCACGCCGATCGACGTGCTGCCCGGCCTGCGCCGGCAGCTGCAGCTCGATGCGCTGCTCGGCGCGATGGCCGATCCGGTGTTCGGGCTCGACGAGCACGGTGCGGTGCTGCTCGCCAACCCGGCCGCCGCCGGGGTTGCCGGCCGGCCGGAAGCGGCGCTCGCCGGCGTCGGACTCGATGCGCTGTTCGGCGAACCCGGCCTGCAGGCGCAACTGCGCGACAACGGCTTCCGGCTGCCGATCCGCGAGGTCCAGCTCGAAGGCGCGGCCTTCCTCGCGCAGGTCGAACCGCTGGCCGAGGCCGACGGCCGCGTTGCCGGCGGCGTGCTGACGCTGCACGCGCCGAGCCGCATCGGCGAACGCCTGCACGCGCTGCAGAACCCCGACGAAGGCGGCTTCGAGCGCCTGCTCGGCGACTCGCCGCCGATGCGCGTGCTGAAGGCCCGGGCCGCGCGCGTCGCAGCGGTCGAGGCGCCGCTGCTGATCCTCGGCGAGACCGGCACCGGCAAGGAACTCATCGCCCACGCCTGCCATCACGCCAGCCGCCGGCGCGGCGCGCCGTTCCTGGCGCTCAACTGCGCGGCGCTGCCCGAGAGCCTCGCCGAGAGCGAGCTGTTCGGCTACGCGCCCGGTGCCTTCAGCGGCGCGCAGCGCGGCGGCAAGCCCGGCCTGCTCGAACTCGCCGACCGCGGCACGGTGTTCCTCGACGAGATCGGCGAGATGTCGCCGTACCTGCAGGCCAAGCTGCTGCGCTTCCTGAACGACGGCAGCTTCCGGCGCGTCGGCGGCAGCCGCGAGCAGCGCGTCGACGTGCGCATCGTCAGCGCCACGCACCGCGACCTCGAACGCATGGTCGCGGAAGGGCGTTTTCGCGAGGACCTCTGGTACCGGCTGAACGTGCTCACGCTGACCGTGCCGCCGCTGCGCGAGCGTGGCGACGACATCCGCCTGCTGGCCGGGCATTTCACGGTGCGCGCCTGCGCCCAGACCGGGCGCCCGCCGTGCCGGATCGGCACGAGTGCCGCCGCGCTGCTCAGGCAGCACCTCTGGCCCGGCAACGTCCGCCAGCTCGAGAACGTCGTGTTCCGGGCCGTGACGATGAGTGATCGCAGCGTGCTCGAAGCCGCCGACTTCGAACTCGCCGACAACGCGATCCACGCCGGCGAGGAAGGGCCGCCGTCCGCACCGGCGGTGCCGGTGGCGGCTTTTTCCGGCGATCCGGCGGGCGATGGCTGGTTCGCGGCCGTCGAGCGCTGCGAGCGCGAACTGCTGGCCCGGCTGTGGCCGCAGTTCCCGTCGAGCCGCCGGCTCGCCGCGCATCTGGGCACCTCGCACACGATGATCGCGAAGAAGCTGCGCAAGTACCGGATCGGTCGGGAGTCCTGAAGGCGGGCGTTCCGGACGGCCGGATGGAAAGGCTGGAAGCTTGGTTTGATTAATTTTTATACCATCATATTATCTGGCATCACCCTTGCCGAAAGCGGATGGACAGCGGACCCGGCGCATCTGTAGCCGGACGCATACGCGTAGCCAATCGCTTACAGAAGCTTCCCTGCCGATCAAGTCATTGATCCGGATCAACTTGATGCCGGTTCTGCCGGTGGCCGGCCGTCTGCTGTATTCGATCGTGTACGGAAGGTCCGGCGCCGGATCGAGCAAAAATCCTTCAAGCTGCTGAAATACAAGCGTTTCTGATGCCTGGCATCGGGATTGCCAAGGATGGTTACGCCTCCCGTCCGGGGGCCGTCCCGATCCACGGAGCCCGAATCCCATGCAGATCGTTTCCACCCCCGCCGCGCCGGCCGCGATCGGCCCCTACGCGCAGGGCGTCATCGCCGCCGGCCTGCTGTACACGTCCGGCCAGATTCCGCTCGATGCCGACGGCCACTTCGTCGCCGGCGACATCGAGGTCCAGACCACGCAGGTGCTCGCGAACCTGCGCGCCGTGATCGAGGCCGCCGGCGCGGGCTTCGCCGACGTGATCCGCACCACCGTCTATGTCGCCGACCTCGACGACTTCCCGCGTCTGAACGCCGTCTATGCCCGGCACTTCGGCGAGCACCGGCCGGCGCGCTCGACCGTGCAGGTCGCGCGCCTGCCGCGCGATGCGCGCGTCGAGATCGAAGCCATCGTGCGGCTGCCGGGCTGATCCCCGCGCGCCGCCTTTCCGCACCCGGCACCCACAGACCGGGGCGGTTCTTCCTGCAGGCACCACCTAGCGGAGCAACACCATGGCAGCCACCCTGCATCGTGGTCTCGAACAACGACACATCACGCTGATGTCCCTCGGCGCCGCCATCGGCGTCGGGCTGTTCCTCGGCTCGGGCGCGGCGATCAAGCTCGCCGGCCCGGCCATCCTGATCGCCTATGCGATCGGCGGCCTCGCGATGTTCTTCATCATGCGTGCGCTCGGCGAGATGGCGATCAACCAGCCGGTCGCCGGCTCCTTCGGCCGCTACGCGCATGAATACCTCGGCCCGCTGGCCGGCTACCTGACCGGCTGGAACTACTGGTTCCTGTGGATCGTCACGGCGATGGCCGAGATCACCGCCGTCGGCATCTACATGCAGATGTGGTTCCCCGGCTCGCCGGCCTGGCTGTGGGCGCTCGCAGCCTTCGTGTCGATGACGGCGGTGAACCTGATCGCCGTGAAGGCCTACGGCGAGTTCGAGTTCTGGTTCGCGGCGATCAAGGTCGTCGCGATCGTCGCGATGATCCTGATCGGCGGCGGCGTGATCTTCTTCGGCCTCGGCAACGGCGGCGAGGCGGTCGGCATCTCCAACCTGTGGGCACACGGCGGCTTCCTGCCGAACGGCGTGACCGGCGTGCTGATGTCGCTGCAGATGGTGATGTTCGCGTATCTGGGCATCGAGATGATCGGCCTGACCGCCGGCGAGGTGAAGGACCCGAAGAAGGCGCTGTCGCGCGCGATCGACTCGGTGTTCTGGCGCATCCTGATCTTCTACGTCGGCGCGCTGTTCGTGGTCATGGCGCTGTATCCGTGGAACGAGATCGGTACGCAGGGCAGCCCGTTCGTGCTGACCTTCCAGAAGGTCGGCATCGGTGGTGCGGCCGGCATCATCAACTTCGTCGTGCTGACCGCCGCGCTGTCCTCGTGCAACAGCGGCATCTACAGCACCGGGCGCATGCTGTTCAATCTGGCCGAGCAGGGCCAGGCGCTGCCGGTGTTCAGCCGGGTGTCGCGCGGTGGCGTGCCGGTCTGGGCGATCCTCGGCTCCAGCGCGATGCTGCTGATCGGCGTGCTGCTGAACTACCTCGTGCCCGAGAAGGTGTTCGTCTGGGTCACCAGCATCTCGACCTTCGGCGCGGTGTGGACCTGGGCGATGATCCTGTGCTCGCAGCTGCGCTTCCGCACCCTCAAGGGCGCGCCGGCCGAATACCGCATGCCGTGGTGGCCGTACAGCGCCTGGTTCAGCCTCGGCTTCCTGGCGCTGGTCGTCGGCCTGCTGGCCTGGTTCCCGGATACCCGCATCGCGCTCTACGTCGGTCCGCTCTGGCTGGTGCTGCTGGTGGTGCTGTACCACGTGCTCGGCCATCACCGCAGTGCCCCGCAGTCCGGGTCGTTGCCGGCTGCGCTGGCGGCGGATACGGCGAGCTGATCGCACGGCAGCGCAGGCTGGTGGCGGGGCGGCGCAAGGCCGCCCCGCCGTCTTTGCTGCAAGCCCGCGATGTCTGCAGAAGGCCGGCTGCCGGCGTACGGGCGCCGCCACCGCGGCAGGCCGGCACGAAGCCGGACGCAGCTCCGGGCCGCTTCGCCACCCCGATCGCCGTTCTCCGGCCATGCGCCGCGCCCATCGCCAGCCTTCGCACGGCGGGCGGATGATGCCGGCCCCTGCGCACCCCGCCCTTCACCGTCATGACCGATTCCACGCTCGCCCTTCCCGCAGCCGCGCCGCTGCGCCTCGCCCCGGCCATCGTGCTGTCGCTCGCCGCCGTCTACGTGATCTGGGGCTCGACCTATCTGGCGATGCGCCTGGTGCTCGTCGACATCCCGCCGTTCCTGCAGATCGGCAGCCGCGGCATGCTCGCCGCGGTCCTGCTGTTCGCGTGGCTGCGCTGGCGCGGCGTGCCGTGGCCGGACCGGCGCGGCTGGCGCGATGCCGGCATCGTCGGCGTGCTGCTGCTCGGCGGCGGCACCGGCGGCGTCGCGGTCGCGCAGCAGTGGGTCGGCTCCGGACTCGCCGCGGTCGTGGTCGCGACCGTGCCGCTGTGGGCGGCCCTGATCAACGGCTGCTGGGGGCAGTGGCCGCGGCGCGCCGAATGGATCGGCATCGGCATCGGCTTCCTCGGCGTGGCGCTGCTCGCCCTCGAAAAGGACTTCCGCGCCGAACCGCGCGGGGCGTTCGTGCTGCTGGCGGCCTCCGCCCTGTGGGCCTACGGCTCGATGCTGTCGCGTCGCCTGAGGCTGCCGCCCGGTGCGAGCGGCTTTGCGGCCGAGATGCTGGTCGGCGGCGGCGTGCTCGTGCTCGCCGGCCTCGTGACCGGCGAGCGCATCGGCTGGCCGCTGCATCCGGCGACGCCGTGGCTCTGGGGCTATCTGGTCGTGTTCGGCTCGATCGTCGGCTTCAGCGCCTACATGTATTTGGTCAGCCGCGTGCGTCCGGCACTCGCGACCAGCTACGCCTACGTGAACCCGGTGATCGCGGTGCTGCTCGGCGTCAGCTTCGGCGGCGAATCGATCAGCGCCGGCGGTTACGTGGCGATGGCGCTGGTGCTGGCTGCGGTCGTGCTGATCACACGGGCCGGCGAGCGGCAGGCATGAATGCCGCGGCCGGGATGGGGCGGGGCGGCCGGAGGCTTCGCAAGTCGCCGCGCCGTCAGCGCCGTGCGTCCTGCGGCTCGGTCTCGACGATCTTGCCCGGATTCATCAGCCCGTAGGGATCGAGCGCGTGCTTGATCGCGCGCATCACGTCGAGCGCCTCGCCGTGTTCCTCGGCGAGGTAGCCCATCTTGCCGAAGCCGACGCCGTGCTCGCCGGTGCAGGTGCCGCCCATGGCCAGCGCGCGCAGCACCAGGCGGTGTGACAGCGCGTGCGCGGCCTCGCGTTCGGCGGCGCTGTCGGGGTCGGTCAGCACCAGCAGGTGGAAGTTGCCGTCGCCGACGTGGCCGAGCAGCGGCACCGGCATCGGCATGCCGGCGACATCGGCGGCCGTGGCCTCGATGCATTCGGCCAGCCGCGAGATCGGCACGCAGACATCGGTGGTCAGCGAGCGCGAACCGGGCCGAAGCTGCAGGCAGGCGAAGTAGGCATCGTGGCGCGCCGCCCAGAGCTGCGTGCGTTCTTCCTGACGCGTGGCCCAGCGGAAGTCGGTGCCGCCGTGCTCGTGCGCCAGCGCCTGCACGGTTTCGGCCTGTTCGGCGACGCCGGCTTCGGTGCCGTGGAACTCGAAGAACAGCGTCGGCACCTCGGGCCAGTTCGTCTTCGAATGGGCGTTGATCGCGCGCATCGACAGCGCATCGAGCAGCTCGGCGCGCGCCACCGGCACGCCGGTCTGGATGGTCTGGATCACCGTGCGCGCCGCCGAGGCCACGTCCGGGAAGCCGCAGACCGCAGCCGAGATCGCCTCCAGATGCGGGTGCAGGCGCACGGTGATCTCGGTGACGATGCCGAGCGTGCCTTCGGAACCGACGAACAGCCGCGTCAGGTCGTAGCCGGCCGCCGACTTGCGCGCGCGCGTGCCGGTGTGGATCACGCGCCCGTCGGCGAGCACGACGGTCAGCGCCAGCACCGCCTCGCGCATCGAGCCGTAGCGCACGGCGTTGGTGCCGGAGGCGCGCGTCGCGGTCATGCCGCCGAGGGTCGCATCGGCACCCGGATCGATCGGGAAGAACAGCCCGGAATCGTGCAGCCAGGCGTTGAGCTGCTTGCGCGTGACGCCGGCCTGCACGGTGGCGTCGAGATCCTCGACGTGCAGCGCCAGGATGCGGTTCATGTGCGACAGGTCGATGCTGACGCCGCCGTGCAGCGGGATCACGTGGCCTTCGAGCGAGCTGCCGACGCCGAACGGGATCATCGGCACGCGGAAGGCATGGCAGAGCCGCGCGATGGTCGAGACTTCCTCGGTGGTTTCGGGCCAGACCACGGCATCGGGCAGCGCCGCCGGATGGCTCGATTCATCGCGGCCGTGATGCTCGCGCACCGCCAGCCCGGTCGAGAGGCGATCGCCGAGCAGCGCACGCAGTTCATCGAGCAGATCGGGTGGCAGGGCGTTGGCGTTGTACATGGCGGCAGGCTCGGGGCGCGCGGATCGGGCGACCGGCTAGTCTACGCGGCCCTGAAACCGCCGGGCAGGGTCGCACGTATCGGTGACCGGCATCGGGCGTCTGAATCTGCTGAAGCCCGGGACGCCTGCCCTCAACGCTTGCGGCACGGTCGTGCCGGGGCATCTGGTGCGTCCGGCGTTTGTTCCGGACCGCCCGCGCGTTCACAATCGCGCGCTTTACAGCTCAGGCACCGTGCGCCGGTGCTGCCGGAGCCGTACCGAATGTCATCCATCCATATGCTTGACGCCACGCGCGTCGGGGAGACGCGCCATGCCTGAACTCGAAGGCATCGGCGGCTGGCTGTTCGCCGTGCTGCAGATCATCGCCATCGACATCCTGCTCGGCGGCGACAACGCCGTGGTCATCGCGCTCGCCTGCCGGCGCCTGCCCGAGGACAAGCGCCGGCTCGGCGTGCGCTGGGGCGTGGCCGGCGCCATCGTGCTGCGCATCGTCATGATCGCGTTCGCGCTGCAGCTGCTGCTGGTGCCGGGCCTGAAGCTGATCGGGGCGGCGCTGCTGCTGTGGATCGGCATCAAGCTGCTGCAGCCCGAGGCCGACGACGGTCACGACGGCATCGAGGGCGGCACGACGCTGCTTGCGGCGGTGCGCACCGTCATCGTTGCCGATGCGGTCATGAGCATCGACAACGTCGTCGCCGTCGCCGCTGCGGCGCGCGGCGAGCTGGCGCTGGTGGTGTTCGGCATCCTCGTCAGCGTGCCGATCATCGTCTGGGGCAGCCACTTCGTGCTGCGGCTGATGGACCGCTTCCCGGTCATCATCGTGATCGGCGGGGCGCTGCTCGGCTGGATCGCCGGCGGGCTGGCGGTCCACGATCCGCTGCTCGAACGCCTCGGGTTCGACGCGCCGGACTGGGCACACTGGCCGGCCAGCCTCGTCGGGGCGCTCGCCGTCGTGCTGATCGGCCGCCAGCTCGCGGCGCGCGCCGGACGCGCCGCGCCGGCTCCGCTCGAAGACCTGCTGTCCGAAGCGCGCCGCGACGAATGACGCCCGCCGCACCCGATCGCCTGCTGCCCCCGGGAGTTGCCGACATGAGCGTTTCGAAGATCCTGGTGCCGGTGGACGGCACGCCCGAAAGCGCCGATGCGGTCGCGCACGCGCTTGCGATCGTCGCGGAGCGCGGCGGCGAGCTGCATCTGCTGCACGTGCGCCTGCCGGTCGAGTCCTGCCACGCGAAGCTGCTCGTCGACGGCCGCACCCTGCATGACTGGCACCGCGAGGAGGGCGAGCAGGCGCTGGCGCCGTCGCTCGCGCAGTGCCGGGCGGCCGGCGTCGAGCCGCTCTGCCACGTCATCGTCGGTCACCTCGCCGAGACCATCGTGCGCTTCGCGCACGAACAGCACTTCGGCCTCGTCGTGATGCGCCGCCATCCGCAGGCGGCGCTGACGCACCTGCTGCTCGGCTCGGTCTGCGAGGACGTGCAGGCGCAGTGCCGCATCCCGGTCACCGTGCTCGACTGAACATGGCGAGCCGCCGGCGCCTGCTCGCATGGCTCGCCGCGCTGCCGGCCGCATGGCTGGCCGCGCGTGCCGCGGCCCGGGAGGGCCGGCCGCTGACGGCCTTTGCGGCGACGAGCCTCGAGGATGCGCTGCGCGCGCAGTACGGCGATCGTCCGCGCCTGCGCGATGCCGCCCTGAGGATCGAAGCCCCGCAGAGCGCCGACAACGCCGCGCAGGTGCCGCTGCGCATCGACGCGCGCAGCCGCCCGGTCCTCGCGCTGACGCTGTTCGCCGAGCACAACCCGGTGCCGCTGCTCGGGCGCTGGCGCTTCGGCGAGGGCGTCGAAGCCTGGCTGGCGCTGCGCATCAAGCTCGCTGCCAGCGGCCGGGTCTGCGCAGTCGCCGAGCTGGCCGACGGCGCGCTGCTGTACGCCGAAACCCGTGTCGAGGTCGGCACCGGCGCCTGCGGCTGACGACGATGAGCCCCGATCCGGTCCGCATCGAAGCCCGGTTTCTCGATGGTCGCACCGAGGTGCGGCTTTTGATCCGCCACCCGATGCACACCGGCCGCGAGCGCGACCCGGACAGCGGCGCCCCGATCCCGGCGCTGTACATCGACACGCTGATCGTCGAGCGGATCGCAGCCGACGGCCGGACGCACGAGCTGCTGCAGGCCGACTTCGGCCCCGGCATCGCCCGCAACCCCTTCCATCACTTCGCGTTTGGCGGCGGTGCGCCCGGGGAGACCGTGCGCGTGCGCTGGCGCGACACCGGCGGCAACGAGGCGAGCGG